>JAJRTC010000102.1 GCA_024278445.1 Nitrospirota bacterium | reverse complement strand
TTCCCTCCCCCTTGTGGAACCGCGATTTATCCGGCGCGACCTATACGCTTTACACATCGGCGTCTCTTGACAACACAGGCTTAACAGACCCTGACGGAAGCTCAAAGCTTTGCCTGTCGTGCCACGACGGAACCATAGCCATCGGCGCGGTTAACGTGTTAAACGGCTCTTTTACCGATCTTGACCCGCTAACGGAAGACATCACAATGGCGGGCGTGGGAGCTACAGATAAAACCATGACCTCGGTGCCAGGTTCCGGCGCTACCACAGGTTACACGCGCCTGCTGGGAACCGACTTAACGAACGACCACCCGATATCCTTTACATACGACACGGCGTTAGCCACAGCCGACGGTGAACTAAGAGACCCTAACGACATCGCCGAGGTTTTTATCGGCAACCGTCAAGCCGGTGTTCAGCCAAAGCCCAAGGTTCCGCTTGAGAACAACAAGATGCAATGTTCTGCGTGTCACGATCCGCATATCCGTGACGACACGCTAACCTACAGCACAAAGTTTTTACGGTTGAACAGGTTCCAGAAGGTAACTCCTGCCGGGGGCATTTTTGTTGAACCGGACGACATCATGTGTCTTGCCTGCCACGATAAGTTAGGGACGGCATGGTCGTTGTCTGCCCATGCGAACTCAAGCGTGGCGGATGAAGCGTATAAACTTGCAGATTCGGCCCAGCGCGAGTTTCCGGATAACATACAGGTGTGGGAAGCTGCCTGTTTGAACTGTCATGACAGCCACACGGTTCAAGGTGCGAGGCGGCTGTTACGAGAAGGAACGGACAGCACCGCGAAGCCTAAAACCGGTGGTAACTCGGCGATAGAACAGACTTGTTACCAGTGCCATGCGTCATCGGTAGATTCTATCCTGACAAGCGTCACAAACGTGCCAAACATAAAAGACGATTTCGATGTCCTCACATATCGTATGCCGATAAGAAACAGCGATATGGTCGGCGGACAGGAGACCCACGACATAACGAGCGCCGACCTGGAGGAGAGTCGCGCCAACCTTGGGCTTGGCAACCAGAACGTTCGTCATGCGGAGTGTACGGATTGCCATAACCCGCACAGGGTTATAAGAAACCGCAAGTTTAACTCTAACCCTGCGACACCAGGCCCAGCAGGAACGCACGAGCATACTGTCGGCGTGATGCACACGAATATAGCCTCCGGCGTGTTTCGCGGGGCATACGGCGTAGACCCAAAGTTTCCTATAAACAATTACACCGATGATTCTTTCCACACCACGCCATTGGATTTTAATATAAAGAAAGGTTATGCCGGTGTTGGTGCCAATGAGGCCGCAACTAATACATATGTAACGCGTGAATACCAGATATGCATGAAATGCCATTCAAATTACGCGTATGTGACACCACCTGCGCTTGGCTATTATCCGGGGGGCGGAACGCCGGCCGCTTCCAGCGCATCCGGCCCATATAACGGCCTTACGGTGTATACCAACCAGGCGAAGGAGTTCCATTCGCCCAACGCTCATCAAGGCGAGGGAAGCGCATTAGGTGCGGAAGCGGGTGCGTGGGGCACCGATTACGACACCAACAACCATCGCTCATGGCACCCGGTTGTGAACAATACCGGGCGCACAGTGGCCGTTCGTGACGCGAGCGCGGGGATATTCATTTCCCTCTCACCGTGGGGCGCCTCCTCTGGCTCCTATATAGGAAACCAGACGATGTATTGCTCCGATTGCCACGGCTCCGGCGTTACGGGTGTAACAAACGAACCGGACGGTGGCGAGAACGGCAGACCTTGGGGTGTGCATGGCTCCCGCAATCCGTTCCTGCTAAAGCAGATATGGAACGATACTACCGGCACTGGTAACGCTGACCATCTTTGTTTTAAATGCCACAACTATAACGATTATGCCAACCCAAGTAATACCGCCCCAAATAAGAGCGGTTACAACGGTTCGTCCGGCGGGATGTGCGGCATTAGTTATGCCAGCACGAACATGCATATAGGCCACGCAAAAAGGGTAGGCACGATGGAGTGCATGTGGTGCCACATTGCCGTGCCGCATGGCTGGAAAAACAAGGCATTCTTAGTAAACTTAAACGACGTCGGCCCCGAAGTCGGGTTGGCCAAGGGTACTATTAAAAGTGGTTTCACCACCAACGCTCCCTATGACGACGAGCCATACTATTTCAATTCCGTTCTGGCTATCAGGTCCTTCCCTGTTAGCGGGAGTTGGTCCGCCAGCAGGTGCGGCGAACGTGGCGGTAGTTCCGGCAGGTCGTGGATGACCAGCGTGTGCAGTTCAGGCGGCAGAGGCGGTGGTGGCGGCATGTGGGGCGGCGGCGGCTGGTAGTAAAAGATGGTGTTCCGCCCGTTATTCTGAAAGGCCCCCACCCTTTGTCATTCTGAGGAGCCATCTGGCTCACAACGCTATTATGTGTTATGAGAGATTGCCGCGTCGCGTGACGCTCCTCGCAATTGACGCAGAATAGCGGGGCAAGGTTCCCTTTTCAGGGAACGGTACCGCCAACCTGTTTATATCAGCAAACAACCCCGTTCCCCAGAAACCAGGTTTTATTTTACCTTGGTGATGGTAGCTTTTTCCACCAGGAGAGGATACATGTAACCACCTCCGAAATCGACATCAAGGGCTACGGTTCCAACCACGATAACGGTGTCACCAACGTTGGCGGTGCCTTGGCTTGTAACGGTAAGGTCATTGGTTCCCTGTGAGCCTGAGCCGTCTTGCAGATGGAGGAAGTTTCTCCTCATGATCCCGTTATTTACTTTCACAACCTTGCCCTGCAGTTTAACCTGCTTCCCCTTGAGCGCGGTTTTTTCTTTATGTAAATCGGCCACGGTCTTTTGTGCCGGCCCTTCAGCCAACGCCAAAGTGGAACCGAAGCAGATAAGGCAGGCAAACAAACTGACGACAATGCGGCTCATAAGGGTTCTCCTGTGCGATAAAAAATAGAATAGGCTAACCTACCAGCTTCCGCATATTCGAGTCAAGCCTGCTTGCATTATGCCCGGATTTTATCGATTCCGCGTGATTGCAACTCTGGCCTCCAACGTCCAACAGGCTGATATTACACCCATTACAACAAAGAATGGCCTATACCAGCTTCAATCTTGACCAATCTGATCGGAATTGTTATAATTGACTTTTCCAATTCAAAATAAGTTGAAGCGAGGGTGAGAGGTAGCAATGAGGGTTACGGCAAGCTGGAACAGATCGATTATCAAAGCCTTTTCATGGCGTGTTATCGCAACGCTCACAACAGTAATTATAGCCTACCTCATAACAGGAAGAATAGACATAGCCCTTGAGATTGGCGTCCTTGAGTTTTTCTTCAAGATAATGGTCTACGCAATACACGAAAAGGTTTGGGAAAAAATAACCTTCGGCCTGAAGCTTGAGCCTATCAAAAAGAACGGCAACAAAAAAGAGAACGCCGCAACCAACAAAGTAAGCCCGTTAACCTGAACGGAATTTACCTTACCTATAGTCTCAAAACGTTTCTAGGCTTGGGCCAGATGTTTTTCAACGCTTTTTAAGAGTTCTTCGACATCGAACGGTTTTCTGAACGTGTCAACCACTCCGCTCCCTTTCGCCACATCCAGAATGAAATCGAGATCTTCGCCTTCAATTTTTCTTCCGCCACCTGAAATCAAAATTACCTTCATGTCCGGGTAGTCGTCTATTAACCCGTTATAAAACTCAAGCCCTTCCTTTTCAGGCATAACAAGGTCGGTAATAACAAGATCGGTAGGGTTTTCGCGGTAAAGCCTGTCGGCCTCTTCGCCGTTTCCGGCAAGAACCACTTCATATCCATTCATCTCAAGCATACGTTTAAGTGATGCCCGGATTGTACCTTCGTCATCTACAACAAGAATTCGAGCCATTTTATTTCCTCACACACACAGCATAATAACCACAATAATACCATACAATATTTATGGTTTACGGGAACCTTTGATAATTTCATCATGCCTTTTAACGATATCTTTCAAGATAATGTATATTATGATCGGCAAACGTAAAAAAACTTATCGCGCCAGGCACAGAGCAGATTGATTACGCAAATATTCGGCCATATAAAAGCTATCGGGCTACTACTCCTTATAGCGTTTACCGTTACCGGGGCAAGTTCCTACGCCATGGCAGGCGAAGTTAACGTAGCGGTAGCGGCAAATTTTTTAGGGACGGCAAAAAAGATTTCATCCGCGTTTGAACAAAAAACGGGCCACAAAATTATCTTGAGCGCAGGCTCCACCGGCCAATTATACGCACAGATAAGGAACGGAGCGCCTTATGACTGTTTTTTCGCGGCAGACTCAGAACGTATTACAAAACTTGAAAAAGACGGTTTTGTGGCCGATGGCACAAGGTTCATATATGCGCTGGGAAGTGTGGCGCTATATAGCGCGGAACCTGAGTATGTGGACGGCAAAGGGGAGATACTGCACACCGGCAAGTTTGATAAACTTGCGATTGCAAACCCCAAAACAGCCCCATACGGCAGAGCCGCCATCGAAATATTGCATAAAATGCGGCTTTATTCTCAAATTTCCGATAAACTCGTCTACGGTCAAAGTGTGGCACAGGCTTTTCAGTTTGTCGCAAGTAAAGCCGTAAAGCTTGGGTTTGTGGCGATCTCGCAGTTGATAGAAGCTGGTGATAAATTGAAAGGCTCATACTGGGTGGTTAACCCATCTTTCTACGAGCCAATAAAACAGGAGGCCGCCCTGCTCCGAAAAGGAGAATCAAACAAAACGGCGGTGGAATTTATGGAATTTACAAAAGGAACCGAAGCGAGAACAGTCATAAAAACTTTCGGCTACACGCTTCCTTAAAAAAAATAATGAACGACTGGTCCGGCATAATTGCGCCCATCTGGATAACGCTTAAGCTCGCTTTTATTTCATCCTTCATACTCATGATTACAGGCACGCCACTGGCATGGTGGCTTGCGA
>JAJRTC010000101.1 GCA_024278445.1 Nitrospirota bacterium | reverse complement strand
CCCGTTCAAGCTTTCTATATACGCAACAAGCGCGGCACGGGAGGCTTCCAACACGGCAGAACTTGACGCCATGATACAAAAAAAAACAGGGGTAAAACTTAACATCATCTCGTGGAGAGAGGAGGCGCGTTTATCCTTGCAGGGCGCAAAGCTCTCTACGGGCGACATAGGGAGCATGATACTGCTTGATATCGGCGGTGGAAGCACTGAGTACATACTATCACCTGGTGAAATCCTCGGCGATATGGGTGAAAAGCCTGCCTCTGCACATGGAACAAACCTGGGCGTTGTACGGCTCGCTGAAACATATATAACCAAAAATCCCGTTGACCAGTGGGAATACGTTCATATGGTAAAAGAGATAAAAGCAACCGTTGATGAGGCGTTCAAACGACTGGGCGCAAATGGAGACGAAACCCTTGTTGGCACGGCTGGCACTGTAACGTCGCTTGCGGCGATCGCTATGGAGCTTGACGAATACGATCCTGAGAAAATAAAAAACTATAAATTAACTTACAACATGGTTGAGAGCATGCGCAAAAAGTTTTCGGCTATGACATGCAAGGAGCGTGAAAACGTCAAATATCTTGCTGGAGGACGGGAAGACCTTATAATCCCCGGCATTGCTATAATACTTGCAACAATGGAGCGGGCAGGTGCAAACCATCTCCTTGTTTCCGATTATGGCTTGCGGGAAGGGCTGGTTCTTGACCTTATTAATGAGAGAGTGAATGACTAGACTTTTAATCACAGTAACGGCTTCACTTTTGTTGTGCGGGTTTGGCGATCCTTCATACTTTTCAAACAAGCGCGGCAACGATTTTTACAAAAGTGAGCAATATCAAAACGCCCTTCGTGAATATATGAATGCAAAAAATGCCAAGCCGGGCTCAAAAACTCCTGATTACAACATAGGGGCAAGCTTATACAAGCTTGGCAAATATGACACGGCGGCAAAAGCCTTTGCAAAGGCAATGGAAACCGATGATAGCAAATTAAAAAAAAAAGCAGGCTTTAACAGAGGGACATCGCTTTTAAAGTCGGGCAAAAAAATGGAGGGCGGTGAAAAAGCAGAAGACGCCACAAAACTTTATGAAGAAGCCGTAAAACAATTTATAACCTCCTTAAAAGACGACCCAACAGACAACGATGCCAGGCACAACCTTGAGCTAGCGATGAAACAGCTAGAAGAGATGAAAAAGAAGCAACAGCAAAAAAAGAGCGAAGATCAGAACAAAAAAGAAGAGGATAAAAAAGAGGGTAAGGATTCCTCACAAAAAAAGAAGGGCGATCAAGAAACAGATAAAAATAAAAAAGCTGACAAGAAGAGTGACGAGCAGAAAGAAAGTAACAAAAAATCGGATCAAAACAAAACAGATAATAAATCAGAAGAAAAACAACCGGAGCAGATGACCCCTGAAGAGGCCAAGCGGATATTCAGCGCCATAGAGCAAGATGAAAAAGATCTAAGAAAACGGATGAAAGCTCGCGGATCAGAAAACACCCCAAGAACAGAAAGGGATTGGTAAGACGTGACATCTCTTGCAATTATAGGTGGCAGTGGAGCGTATGACCTGCTCAAGAAAAAGACGTTCAACAAACTAAAACCATGCCGCAAAATAAAAACCCCGTTCGGCCAATCGGCGAACATTCACACATTTGAGCTAGACGGGATATCGTTTCTTTTTATGTCTCGCCATGGCGACGATGGCTATAAGACCTCGGCCCCTTTCGTGAACTACCGGGCAAACGTATGGGCGTTAAAAGAGGCGGGAATAGAGAGAATAATTTCATGGTCAGGCCCGGGGATAATCAACCCATCCTTTGACGTTGGGTCGTATACAGTGCCGCACGATATAATAGACCAGACCAAATGTCGGGCAGGCACTTTTTTTGAGCATGGCGGATTAGGGTTCATACGGATGAAAAACCCTTTTTGCACTGATTTGCGCCATGCCCTTTTATACTCGTTAGAATCGTTAAACCTGAATTTCCAAGAACATTCCGTTTACGTTTGCACAGAAGGCCCACGCCTTGAAACACCTGCCGAAATTCACTTGTATCACTCATACGGGGCAGACCTTGTAGGCATGACACTTGCCCCGGAGGCGTTTTTGGCACGCGAACTTGAAATGTGCTACGCCCCGATATGTTATCTCACCAACTTTGCCGAAGGCGTGTGCGACCGGGCCTACCTGACGGGCGAGTTGTTTGAAGGGATGATGACAAAAGATGAAAAGCACGACGTGGATGAAGCTGTAAAAAGGTTGCCAACAATAGCGTCACTCGCTTTAAAAACGGCAAGCGACCATCCGCGTGAATGCGAATGCAGTAACGCCATGGTACGATATAAAAAACGGGGCGACATAACAGACGATTGGCACACATGGATAGATCCATAAAAATCAGATGAGCGCCAAAACCGTTAAGATAACCGCACGCAAAATTATAGTCGATTCCAAAACTATTCTGGATGACGCCGCTGTTATTATCAAGGACGGTTCGATAGCCGAAATCGGCCCTACTGAAACACTGCGTAAAGTCAAAACTGACAGAACTATAAACCTTAAGAACCATATACTGCATCCCGGGTTTGTAAACGCCCATTGTCACCTTGATCTCTCGTTTTTAAAGGGAAGGCTAAAACAGGGTGAACCGTTTACAGGTTGGATAAAAAGCCTTGTTGCAAAACGTGTCAAAGCCACGACGCAAGAGATTGATAACGGCATAAAAAGGGGCATAGAACAGCTTATTTCAACCGGAACCACATCTGTGGGCGATATAAGTTCCACTGGCAGGTCGCTACCCGTTCTTATACGTTCAGATATGCGGGCTGTTTTGTTTCATGAAACCCTTGGGTACAATCCTTCCGATGCAAATAAACGTTTTAAAGAACTAAGAGAACTTTTAGAATCGCTTGAAAGTTCCGCTCTTTTAAAAAATGGAGTGTCGCCACACGCCATATATTCAGTGTCACCAAAACTTTTTAAAAGCGTGGCAAGCCATGCAAAACGAAAGAACCTGCCGCTGGCCATCCACATGGCCGAGACGACAGAAGAGCTGGAATTTTCAAAAAAAGGTACAGGCCCCTTCCGTGAACTTTTAATTTCGTTCGGCTCGTTTGCTCCCGGACGATATCCTGAAACAAGCCCGGTAAGCGCTGTCGCAAACTTCCACGCATTAAAAAATGCACTTCTCATACACGCAAACCATATATCCAGCGCCGACATATCCAAAATAAAAAAAGCAGACGCAACAATCGTCATCTGCCCAAACAGTAACAGATGGTTTAAAAGACCGATATCGGCCCCGGTTTATAACCTACTGGACAAAGGCGTTCCGCTGGCACTTGGCACCGATAGCCTGGCGTCAAACTATGCCCTTGATATGACCGCCGAAATACGCGAGTTTCACAAAAGTTTTCCTGACATTTCGTTGCATGAACTTTTTGACATGGCCACCAGAGGCGGAGCGCTCTCGCTAGGGCTGGAAGGCGACACAGGAACACTTGCCGTAAAAACACCGTTCGATGCCGTGGCTATAAAAATGCCTGAAAATATAAAAACCGATCCGATCAAAGCTATAATAAGTTCACGGCGAAAAATCGCCATGGTCTGGATTAATGGAATAGCCAAATATAAAAAGATGGAGAACATGAAATGACCCGCGACATAAGCCTCGACTACACAAATGTTATGGCCAACGCTGTTGGTGACGATAATGGTATCTCCGATGAGCATTTAAAAGCCCTCAAACAACGCGCTGGCAAAATACACACAGACCTTGCAAAAAAACGTAAGTCGGGCGCTCTCCCATTTTTTGAGCTTCCATACAAAATAGCTGAGGCCAAAAAACTTAAAAACGCAGGACGGGCTTTGAGCAAAAAGTTTTCTACCATGGTTGTTCTTGGCATAGGCGGCTCTGCACTTGGCACAACCGCGCTTCTTACCGCGCTTTGCCACTCAGCTCACAACTCACTCACATCTAAAAAGCGTACCGGCATGAGGGTGTTTATAGAAGACAATATCGACCCCGATCATTTTGCCGAGCTTTTATCTACGTTAAAACTAAAAGAGACGGTCTTTAATGTGATTTCTAAAAGCGGCTCCACGGCAGAGACAATGGCCCAGTTTATGATCGTGTCCGATCTTTTAAAAAGAAAGCTGGGCAAGGAATGGCGCAAGCATATAATTTTAACAACGGACGCCAAAGCCGGAGCCTTGCGCACAATCGCCGATGAAAATAAAATAAAATCATTCATCGTGCCGGACGGCGTGGGCGGACGATTCACCGTTTTCACACCTGTCTCACTTCTGCCGGCGGCAGCGGCTGGCATAGACATAGTCAAGCTTTTAAAGGGTGCAATGAGAATGGATGAGCGGACGAGCCAAAAACCACTTTTACAAAACCCGGCATATCTTTTCGCTTCCATAAACTATCTGCTAGACACTGCAAAAGCTAAAAGGATGACGGTGATGATGCCATATTCCAACAGGCTTAAGGATATGGCAGACTGGTTTCGCCAGATGTGGGCAGAGTCTTTAGGAAAACGATGCGACATTGACGGCAACCAGATTTACGCCGGGCAAACTCCCATTAAAGCGCTAGGCGCAACAGATCAACATTCCCAAATACAACTATATGTCGAAGGCCCGTTCGACAAGGTTCTATGTTTTTTAGAAGTTTCAAAGCATGACAACGAGGTGCTTATCCCTGAGGGGTTTGAAAAACTTCCCGGCGTGTCATACCTGGGCGGCCATTCTATGAACGAACTTTTCGCCGTGGAAAAAAAGGGAACAGAATACGCCCTTACGCAAAACAGACGTCCTAACATGACTATCAACTTCCCGGAAGTATCCGCCCATACGGTCGGCCAACTTCTATACATGCTGGAGGTGGCAACCGCCTTTGCAGGAGGCTTGTATCGCGTAGACCCGTTCGACCAGCCGGGGGTTGAGTTTGGCAAGGAGTACGCCTACGCCATGCTGGGCCGCGCAGGGTTTGAGGAAAAGCGGGCAAGGTTTTTAGCTGAGGAAAAAGGGAAAAGGCGGGTTTTGTAAATATATAATTGTGAAATATAGAATTGCGTTTACAGAAAGGCGGCTTCAGGTCTTTAAAAGCCTTTACGGTTGTCAATCGCGAGGGAGCTTTTTGGCGACCGTGGCGATCTCATGTAAAAAGAGATCCTTCACCTTCGGTTCAGGATGACAATGTGTGAGGTTTCGCTCGCAATTGACACCAAGCAATCCTATGGCACCGTAATTTCAGATAGGCTCCGGATATTGTGAGGCCATTTCGTAACCTCTTTTTCCATTCTGTAAATACAAGTTGTAATTTTCACAATAAAATCTACCGTGCCATAGCCATAAACCGTTTTTCCAGTTTCTGCCCACGTTTTATGTTTTGCAAGGCCCCGCGTTTGAGCTTTTTGATTCTATCGTAGGTTGGTGGATGCGTACTGAAAAATATCGAGCTCTCCCTCCCCTCCTTTTTTCTGAGCGAAACCAAAAACTCGTAAAGACCGCGCCCATCGTATCCTGATTGGTTGGCATACTCAACGCCCACCCTATCTGACTCAAACTCTTTTTCCTTATCAAGCCCTTTTGTAAAAAGGATATCCGTAATCTCTCCTACCGCTTGCGAAAATTCGTTCCTGTTCTTGTTCATCAGCATGGCGGATAACTCGGCCATTCCTTCTAGTTTTCTCGCCCTTTGAATTGCGTTTACCATATGCCCTTTGGAAACATGCGCCACTTCATGCGCCAACACACCGGCCAACTGCGCCTCGGAAAACAGGTTTTTCAAAAGCCCTGTCGTGATAAACACAAAACCGCCCGGTGCCGCAAAAGCGTTAGGTTCACGATTATCTATAACCGCAAACCGGTAGTCTGCCTCTCTTTTCCCAACTCGTACAGCAACGGTTTTACCAACGAGAGTCACATATTTGTTTATTTTCTCATTTCGGCTCCTTGGGCCATATCGCAAAAAGACCTGCTCTGCCACAGCTCTGCCCAGTTTTTGTTCCTCTTTCCAGCTAAGCCTGCGCGATGCCTTGTGTGTTTTGATGACAGACTGAAAAATCATCAGCCCCCTTTCAAGGTCTGACGGACTTTTCTTTTTTTCCTCCTGCTCGGATTTTTCTTTTTGGGCGGCCATCACCGGAGCAGTTGCCAGAGTAGCAAGAGCAAAAGCCAGCCCAACAACCAAGAATCTAACGGGCATACCTGCCAACCTTTCCCTCACGCTGAAACTTTTCAAGTTCCGATGCACTCACACCGGAATTCTCCATTGATATCACCGACTGACGCGCAGATTTCAAGGAACTCCCGCCAGACGCCACACGCCCATCGTCTTTAAGCCCGCGTATTGAATGGCTGGATGATTCCTCATTCATCTCGTCAGACCGGCCACCACCCAAAACGGCACCAAGCAGGTTGTCAAGATCATCGTTTCCCCCGCCAGACCCAGGTTTTTTAGATGTAACATGGCTTTTAAGTGCGTAGCCCGCTATTCCCTTACGGGTTCTTACCCGATAAAATTTTCCGGCTTTTTCTATAACTGTTAGAACTTCGCCTTTTTTAATTACCGTTATGGTTTTAGACATAACCGACGGTTTGTGAAAAATTTTCATTTTGTCACGGTCGGCATAAACCTCTCCGCCGGCCCAGGCAATAGTTGTCACCATTACTAAAAAAGTAAACAGCAGTGTAAAAATTCTCATGCCCTGCATTCTATAACAACAACAACGAGGCAGAAATAAAAAAGGCCCCTCATAAAATATAGGAGCCTTATTTACTCAGTAAAACCTAGATAAAAAGCGAGATGTCGGAATCTGCCGCAAAGTCAAGGAATGTGGCCGCGCCCCCCACCTCTATGCCGTCAATAAGGTCGGCCTTGTCTGTTCCCATAACATCCATGGTCATCTGGCAGGCTATCATCCTCACGCCTGCTTTCTGGCACGATTCTATAAGCTTCGGGATCGTAGCGACATTAGCCTTGCCCATCCAGCTTTTCATCATGGCGGTGGCTACCATCGTCATTCCGGGAAGGGCACCCACGATGTTCGGCACAGGCACGCCAGGAACAGGATTCGGCATGGCGGGGTTTGCAAGCGGTGGCACTTTTAGAGAGCTATATTTATGCTTGTTTATGATATCAAGCCCGTAGAACGTAAAAAATATTCCGGCGTCCATATCCATAGCCACTCCCGTGGTGGCCAATATCAATGGCGGATAGGCCATGTCCAGCGTACCTTTGGACGCAATGAGGGCAATCCGCTTCTGTTTTTCTTCAGACATTTATTTTCCTTTCTTCGGAATCAGGCTTTTTTCAGGAAAAACTGGAACACACCGTCTTTCTCAATCTTGTCGAGCATCGGGTTGCCGGTTCTTTTGGACCATGCGTCCATATCGTTAACGGAACCAGGGTCGGTGGCTAGCACTTCTAACACCTGCCCTGAACTCAGCTCGTTCATAGCCATTTTCGTGTGCAAAATAGGCTCAGGGCATGACAACCCTTTACAATCTACCGTTTTGTCTGCGGTAACACTCATCTATTTCTCCTCAACTTCATATTAAGTTTACGTAAATCTGCAAAATACCGATATAAACTGCCTTGCAGTTTCAGAGGCCAGAACGCCACTCCTGACCTTTTGATTCACTTCAGATAAAAGGGATTCTATTTTGAAAAAGAGAGCAATAGAAGCCGTAAACAGGATGTCTACTTGCTAACGCCAACAGCGTGGGAACCATGCAACACCTTGTGCTTGGTATTGTATTTTTGGTTATTGTTTACAATTTGCCTGCCAAGCTTTGCTTTTCTGCTTATGACAAGTGGCCCTTGCAGGTTAGCAGTCATGTCAAACGGGTTTTCAGGTATCGTAACTATAGCCTTAACCTCCAGATCATCCACTTTTTCGGCATTCAGGCTTTTAACTTCTTCCTGGGAAATATCGATGATATATTCCGGGACGAACAAGCGTGGATCCACAATAAAAAAGCCAAGGTCAGGAGTATCAACCGCCTGCAAAAGCCTGATTGGAGAATCGTCAAGAAAATCGAGGTCGATATATCTTTTAAAATCGGGAAAACCTATTATCCCATCCGGGAAGGTGATGATATTTGACGTATCGATTTCAACCTCGCCCAGGCGAGCCGTCATTATTTTCATTTTTTCGTCTCCCCTTTCGGGGTGATGGCTGGAAATACGTTCGCCAGTTTTTCCATATTGGCCGGTTTTGCAATCGCCGCCAGCCTGTTTTCCTCCTGGATTTTCGCGTAAACTTCTTCGCGGTGTATCGTTAAGTGTCGTGGAGCCTCTATCCCCAGACGAACCTGACGGCCCTTGATGTCTATAATCGAGATCTTGACCTCGTCCCCTATGGTCACAGACTCGCCCAGCTTCCGCGTTAGAACCAGCATAATAAACCCTCCATGGCGTATCGCTATAGGCGGTTTGATGACTCATCTGTTCAATACTCCTAGATAAAGTCAAGCAAGCTTGGTTGAATAATCGCCGCCGAAGATTTCAGCGTAGCCTGATAGGCCGACTGCAACATGGCAAGCTCGCTGGCCGCCTCAACAAAGTCAGTGTCCTCAATGAATGACTTTAACTTTGTGCTGTCAAACTTCGACTGCTCAACAGCATCCCGCGTTACCAACACCTGATTGGCCCGGGAGCCCACTAAACCCCGCACAGAGCTGACTCTCTCCATGTTGGTATCCAGAAGACCTACAGCCCCCAGTATACCGCTGGTATCATTTGCTTTCAAGGCATTGGATAAAAGCCTCAAAACGGGGATAACGTTCCGCCCTCCGCCTATGCCGAACAGCTCGCCTGTTTTAATTGCCGAATCGACCTCGGTAACATAGGCCTTGCTCGCAGGGTTGGTGGACGATACATCCAGTTTTCGCCCGGAAGAGTTAATGGAAACACTTACGTTTATAGGGGTACCTGCTGTATTTATAGTGCTTATAACGGCTCCTACGGTTGTTTCACCGGTAAATGTTACAGCCGCTGAAGCTGAGCCATTATGCAGGGCGATGTTTGACAAGGTAAGACCTGTTCCACCGTAAAGATCGGCCAGCAAGGTATTATTGGCAATATCCGGGTCAAGATCTTCGCCGGCATATACGCTCACACTTCTTGAGCCATCGATACCCAGCGCCTGCGACGTAGCCGTGGATGTTACCGTTATCGTCTGAATTGGTGTTGAGCGAGCCTCGTCATGCGTCAAGACAAGGCTACTGCCATCGGATGATATGGAAGCCTGAATATCGGTATTCGTCAGTGTATATTGTCCGTTGATGTAGCTTATTACGTCTTCGACATCGGTCATGGCGGCGGTGTTGACGGTGATTGTGTTGCCGTTCCTGTCGGTGATATCAAAAGTTCCGGACGGCACACCTGAACCACCGTTAAGTGAGGCTAAAAGCGTGCCTCCGTTTGCGCTTGATACGGCCGGGTTCATATCCGCCGTCAAAAACTCAGAAGCGCGAACGGATATAGGAATCTCGATATTGTTCACTATTTCAGCTTTAAGATCCTTGCCCGCCCCCTGATAATTGCCATTTACATCTATCGCCGGGGAATCGGAACTCTGCCCTGAGAATATATACCTTGAACCGATATTGGTATTGCCGAACTGGATCATCTGCTCGATCATGTTGTCTACGTCCTGAGCGGCGGTTAGCCTCGTCTCAGCGGAACTCAACCCACTTGCCTGTTGAAGCGCTAGCTCCTTGGCCCTTTTTAAAACATCATGAACCGAACCTAACGTACTATCTGCAGTATTAAGAAAAGATTCGGCACTCTGCATGACTCTGAGATATTGATCCGCCTCGCCTATTCTTGTGCGAAAGGTAAGAACTTCCATCATCCCGATCGGGTCGTCACTAGGCCGGTTTATACGTTTACCAGATGATATTTGCTCCTGAGCCGCCAACATGCCCTGATTGTTCCTGAAGGCATTCAACATGGTGTTGTTGTACATCATCCGGTTGGTTATTCTGAACATTCCTTATTCCTGAAAAGAAAGTTTACTTTCGCTCTCCATTTACTTGTTATCGGCCCGAGAGAGCATGGGCATTAGATAAAAAGTTTATCGCCCAAGCGACACAAGCGTTTGTAATAACTCGTCAATAACTGAAATCAAACGCGCACTGGCCTGATATGCGTGCTGGAACTTTATAAGGTTCACCATTTCTTCGTCCAGCGAAACACCCGCTATCTGCTCGTGCCGGTTTTCAAGCTCAAAAACTATGCTCTCCTGCTGGGCGGTAATTGTGTTGGCCGTATTTGCTTTTATGCCGACGTCTCCCACTATGGAATTATAAAACTCTGCAAAAGTCGCCGTACCGGATGAAGACGCCGTTACCTTGTTCATAGACGCGTTGTCCTGCGTCTGGGCGATTAGAAGAGCGTTGTCACCGGCACCCGGGTCTGTAGTAAGTCCCGCCGCAACTTTTGCGCTGTCGTTCAGAAGAGCCTGGTTGACCTTCATGCCAAGGGCGGCAGAGGCCGCCGCGTTAACTGCAAACTTGTCTCCATTGGTCGCGGCACCGGTTATGGCAACCTGTATTCCCTGTGTGAGAAAATATGCAACGTTGCCACCTGAGACATAGGCTTCCGTAGCGACCGTGGTGCCATTCGTTAAATCTTGAATTGAGATATTGCCGCCATTGTAGGTCACTTCGAACTTGTGCAGGTTCACTTTTTCCTGGTTTACTATGGTTCCCGCGCCGATTGTAGCCGCCCCCGTATTATTCCTGCTTGTAGATACACCTACGTTAAGCCCTGTAAAGAAGTCGACACCGGTGCTACCGTCTAAACCATAACCTTTAGAGTGCTGGACATTGATATCACGCATCATTGTGGCACCCAGAAGATCGAGCTTATCCACATAACCGGGTAAATCGGTATCGCGCATCTTGAGCCAGCCACCCATTGTACCGCCAGATATTTCGCTGGTAATTTCAACGGAGCCGCCAGAGAGATCGTTCCAGAATACGCCGCTGGCCTGAGGATCGTCTGAGCGTACCTGCGTTGAGAGGGCAAAAGCGTCACTCCCGATAACAAGCGGCCTGCCGCCCGATATCGATACCATCACCTGGTTGTTCGAGTCTTCTACAACAGTTACGTCTACATATTCAGCTAACCCGCGAATGGTCTTTTCCCTTTTATCCCTAAGATCGTTGGCCGAAACGTTAAAAACTTCGGTTTCGTGAATAACCGAGTTTAAACGAGCCACTTCCGTTGTTAAGCGGTTAATTTCAGTAACCGAGTTTACAACCTTGCTATCAAGGTCGTTACGCAGGTTTTGCATGTCCTGATTGATCTTGTTGAACATGATACCCACGTTACGCCCCTGCGCAATGGTGTCTGTCCGTTCTGTCAAGCCTCTTGCATTAAATGCCAGGTTGCGCCATGAGAGGAAAAACTGGTCTAAAATGTTGTTAAGCCCCTTTTCGCTCGATTCGTTAAATACGACCTCAAGCCGCTCAAGAAAGTCTGATCTTGAATCCCAATAACCTGACAGGGACTTGTTATCCAGCCTCTGACCTTCTAAAAACTGGTCGGCAAAGCGGGTAACGGAGGTTGCTCGCACACCCATACCGATAAGCCCCGGAGAACCGCCTGCCCGAAGAGGGAACGCCGCCTCCAGATTAACCGCCTGCCTTGTGTAATCCGGGTTGTTGACGTTGGCAATATTATTGGCTGTCACGTCAAGAGAGAGCTGGTGCGTTAAAAGTGACACCTTGGCTGTGTTCATCGCACCGTAGATAGTCATATTCTAATAACTCCCGTTACATCTTTCTGCTAACAACCTGCCCTGCCTTCAGAGAAATTCCGGTTGAGCCGCTCTTCTCATAGGTTTTCTCAGGCTCGATCAGCTCTTTTAAATAGGCGGCAGAATCGTAATTGATTTTCATGAGCCGCTCAATCACACCCTGATTAAAAGTGTTCATCTCGGTAACGCTCTCTATAACGTTCCGTAGTCTGTTTTTAAGTTCCATAAGCCTTAAACCGATCTCACCGCCTATAAGCCCGGCTAACCTTGACAACGACATCTCTTTTGCCGGAATATCGGTTTTCTCAGAGAGCTGTTCAAGCGCCCTTAACCTGGTTCCTTCCAGGGTTTTTATTTCATGGGTGATTTTAAGCTTCTGCTTTACAGACGCCTCAATATCCGGAAACGAATGGGCCTTTAGAGCCTCCATCTCCGATTCAAGCTCTTTCTTTAAATTGCCATACAACACAATGTTTTTATTGAGAATAGCCTCTAAGCTTATTATCTGCTCTTTTAATTCCATATTTTTTTACCGGCACCGCTGCCCGGCACCTCTCCTTCTGGTTCTTATCGGGCTTTGGACACTTTTCCTTCAGGTTTATTTATATCTGTAGAGATATGACCAGCCTCAACCTCACTGGTTTTTCCATGCGCCGAGGTGGCTAAAAGCTGTTCTACAAGTGAAGATGCAAGCCCGCGCGAGTTGCTGTAAGCCATTTGCCTTGCGAACTCTTCGTCTAGCATCTCCGTGAAAAGTTCTTCACCGGGGCCTTTTTTTATAAATCCGCTATCATCGATTGTGGAGCGCATCGTTTTTAACATTTGCCCTAAAAGAACCGCCTCAAACTCCTTTGCCAGAGTTTTGACCTTTTCTTCATTCGTTCCGCCTGATCTACTTACGGAAAAAACCGAACTTCCGTCCATGCCAATGCCAGATGCTGGCAGGTTCAAGCCTGTTTTTGGACCGTTATAATCCATATCAACTCACTCCATGCTTCTCACATCCACTGTTGTTGCAGGGAGAGTGCCAAAAAGTCGACAACTTGGAAATCAAATAATTTCAAGCTGTGCTTTCAACGCTCCTGCGGCTCTAAGTGTTTGGAATATAGCAATTAAATCTCTAGGGCGTGCGCCCATGGCGTTTAGTGCTTTAACCATTTCACCTATGTTAACTCCCGGTTCCATCACCATAACCCGGTCAGATTTGCCCATCCCAAGCTCCTCTACCGCCAGCAAGGTCTGCGGCACAACAACTGTTTCGCCACCTGCAAACGGCACCTGGGGCTGGCTCACCTTCGCTGTTTCACCTATACGAATGGTCAGGCTCCCGTGCGAGATAGCCACACGGGCAATCTTTACGTTTTCACCTATGACTATGGTTCCCGTCCGCTCATCCATAACAACCTTCGCCATCGTATCTGTTTTGATATCAAGGTTTTCGATGGTCGCGATAAGCTCCACTTTTTTCTCTGCTAATGCTTCTGGAATGGTAATTTCGATGTTCGCTGAATCAAGCGCTTTTGCGGCATCCTCTACGGCCAAAGCAGTGTTTATAGCCAAAACCATGCGCTGAACTGTTGTAAAATCAGGGTTGTGCAGGGAGAATATAATTTTTTCAAGCTGGTCAAAGCTGAAGTCGACCTCCTTTTCAACCATCGCTCCTCCTGAGATTCTGGCTACCGTAGGATGGTTTTTCGTAACGGACGTGCGACGTAGACCAGCCGAGTATCCACCACCAACAGAAACAGGCCCCTGTGCCACGGCATACACGTCACCATTGGCCGCCTTTAAAGGAGTTAAAAGCAATGTTCCTCCCTGAAGACTTTTTGCGTCACCCAGAGACGACACGACTACGTCTATCTTGCCGCCCTGTTTTGCAAAGGGCGGAAGCTCCGCCGTAACCATCACAGCGGCCACGTTTTCCACCCGTACGTCCCGCAACTGGCGAACGTCGGAAACGCCAAGCCTTGGGTCCACAAGCTTTCTAACGTCTACGGTGGTGCCGAGCCTCTCTAACATGGAAAGAAGTGTTTGAATCGTAAAGGGGCTTTTGTACGAATTGTCACCTGAATTTTTAAGGCCGACCACAAGGCCATAACCTAACAATTGGTTGCTACGCACGCCTTCGATTGACGATATGTCCTTAACCCTGTCTGCCATGGCCACGGCTGGGAGAAGTGCCAACGCAAATATCATAAACAGGATAACGGCTACATATTGTTTTCTCATAATTTCACACGCCTCGCATAAAGCTAAAATGGCCAGATTGATTTAAAAGTCCTGCCAAGCCATCCTGGTTTTCTGGCCCCGTCCATAGCCCCTCCACCGGTATACTGGATATCGGCGGCGGCTATCTGGCTTGAGAGAATCGTGTTGTTATAGGTTATGTCGTCTGGCCGGACTATGCCTCTTATTAGGATGTATTGCTCCTCCTCGTTTATCTGCATCCGCCGTTGGCCCTCTATCACCATGTTACCGTTTGCCTGAACTTCCATAACGATACAGCTTACCGTGGCGGAGAACTGGTCCGACCTGCCTGTAACGCCTTGTCCCTTAAACTTTATCCCGCCACCTAATTCCATGTTGGTAGGAGTGCTTGCAGGGTCAGACGCCGCCGTGTCTATTTTCATGGCAACGCCGGTATTATGTTCATCCGACGTATTGGCCTTGTTTACAGCGGTGGTTTTCTCGATGATGTGAACCGTAACGATGTCGCCCACCTCGCTTGCCTTGTTATCTGAAAATAAAAGGTTATTTTTACCGGCACCAGGCCATAACGACCCTTTTTCATAAGTTTTTTTCTGAGGCTCAATATCGACTTCCGGCCTTGTCGGGGGTGGGGTCGTGGCACAGGAGCTAAAAACAAACGAAGCCAAAAGAGCGGCAACCACGGCTAAAGTAACACTTGGCACACTTTCAAACAGGCTTTTCATAATTACACCTCAAAACTCCACGGTAACTTCGCCGGGAGCGGAAACCCTGGCGCTTATTATTTTTTTCGATTCCAGATTTACAACCTTTATCCATTCACCGATATCGCCATCCTGTTTCGCATGGCCGCGAGTTGTAATTCTCATAGAACCTGCCTGCGCCACAACCGTAACCATGTCACCTGAGCGAACTATCGAAGGCCGTGCCACATAATCAGCTTTCATCGGAGATGTGGCACGTATGTTTCGTGTGGCGGATAAACCGACTATGGCGCTAAAATCGCTTAAATATTTTTTATATCCACGCCCCACGGCACGGCGTTCCAGAGTGAGGTTATCTTCGGTAACAATCGCCCCTTTTTTGATGTTACGGCGTGCCACAACGACTTCCATAGTGGCTTTCACCGTTACCGGAATGTTTACGCGGGAAACGGCCCTTCCGCCATCCATGAAAGTTACGTTAACGAACATCATGTCGCCCATCCGGTTTTGCGCGGGTATCGCGATATCAAGTGAATCAAATTTTTGCGGACTCTTAAAACGGCTAGGAATCAGCGCCTTTACTTTTTCCACATTCAGAACCAGTTCGCTCGATAGTTCCTCTAAAACCCTGGTCTCTATGGCAGAGGAGAACCACCCGGCAAAATTTGCCGAATTTTTAGCGTTATCGCCCCCCAAAGCAGACGAGGGGGGAGAGGCCAGCAGAATAAAAAACGCCGTGATAAAAGCCGTTATCACCCTTGTTATATTTTTCATGGTTCTACTACCGTTTTAAGCCAGCCGCCTGCTGTAACATCTCGTCGGAAGCCTGTACGGCCTTCGAGTTTACCTCGTAACCACGCTGGGCGATTATCATTTGCGTCAATTCTTCCACAACGGAGACGTTGGAAACTTCAATAAACCCTTGAAGGATAGTGCCGAACTCGTTGCTACCCGGGAGGCCCGTCATAGGAGTTCCGGATGCGTCACTCTCTTTGTATATGCTTTTTCCGTCGCTTAACAAGCCTGCCGGGTTTATGAAATTCGCAAGCTCAATCTGCCCCACTTCGTTTAGCGCGGTGGTGCCAGGTTGCATAACGTTTATCTTTCCCTCACGGTCAATAGAGGTAATGGTAGTATCCTGCGGCAGGCTCACCGGCGGATAAAGCGGATAACCGTCCACGTTCACCACCTGGCCTGTGCTATCTACCTGAAAGTTGCCGGCTCTTGAATATCCGATGGTTCCATCCGGCATTTGTATTTGGAAAAACCCTTTTCCTTCTATGGCGATGTCCATCTCATTTTGCGTGTTACGGGTATCGCCCTGTAAAAAAATTTTGGTTACGCCGGCAGGTTTAACGCCCAAGCCCACCTGTATGCCGGTAGGCACCTGGTTGCCGGTGGAGCTTACCGTTCCGGGAGCGCGCAACGTTTGATACAAAAGATCCTGAAAATCGGCGCGGCTTTTCTTAAAACCAATGGTGTTCACGTTGGCCAGGTTGTTGGCAATAACGTCCACATTTAACTGTTGGGCAATCATCCCCGTGGCACCCGTGTATAGCGATCTAATCATTTCAAGTTCTCCTTATTAACTATCTGCCGACCTGTAATAGCAGGGTTGTCGTGAGTTGGTCGTTCTGTTGCACTATTTTTTTGTATGTCTCGGCCATACGCTGGCCCATGATGATGTCTGTCATTTCCCTTATCATATTCACGTTGGACCCCTCAAGGCTTCCCTGAACAACCCGCAGATCGGAAGCTGTAAACATCTCCTCACCGTCAGGAACGCTAAAAAGCCCGTTTCCCTCTTTATGCATCCGCTTCATATCTATTGGCGTAACAAGTTTCATTTTTCCCGCGCTGAGAGCCTCCCCTTCGAGGTCTTCGTTATCGATGAGCCACACACTGCCGTCATCGTCGATGGTCACCAACTTGTCATTTACGAAAATCATCCTGTTAGAAGCGTCTAACACAGGATGCCCGTCACCCGTAACAAGTGCGCCATCTTCTGCAACCTGCAATCTGCCGGCTCTTGTATACCGCTCGCCTTCATAGGTCATAACCGCTAAGAACCCGTCACCTTTCAAGGCAACGTCTAACGGGTTACCGGTCGGCTGTATGGAGCCTTGTTCAAAATTTGTATACGCACCAGTAGTAGCGACATACTCCGTATCGCCAGCCGTTGTGCCCGCCTGTTCGGGTGTCGCCTCGCTCCTTCCGCTTTTTGCAAGATAACTCTCAAACGTCAACTGGTCGGCCTTGAACCCCGGCGTGCTAAGGTTTGCAAGGTTATTGGTAAGCGTATCGAGCTTTCTTTGGGCGGCGAGCATACCCGACACCGCGACATACGATCCCTTTTCCATGAAACTCCTTTCGTCAATAAACCTGCCTGCAACCCTACATAAGCAAAGGCGATGCCAAGCTTTATAGTCATTTTCTTGACGTGGTACCAGGAACAGGGAAAAGGTCTGAACCTGACGCTATATATTGAAATAGCTATTTCGTTTTTTAGTTCCCAAACTACCCATATCGTTATAGAGTTGAGAGCATGGAGATATGTGACGGGTGCGGCACCCATATACAATCAGGTGAAACAAGGTACATCGTCCATATGACGATAACGGCTGATGACGCACAAACCGTGTCACCAGTTACCGACGAGGAGATGGAAGAGATCATCGCCCGTTTTGAATCTGCAAACTCGATAGATTTGGAACAGCAGGTTTATTCTGAGCGCAGTTTTATCCTGTGCGCCAGATGCAAACAAAGGTTTATGCAAAATCCCCTTGGCAAAGGTAGTCGCGACCCATTTGAAGAAGACGGTTTAAGCGGCCCATTGCACTAGCTGAGAACACTCTTAAAAGACGGCAGTCCTAACT
>JAJRTC010000100.1 GCA_024278445.1 Nitrospirota bacterium | reverse complement strand
CATCATTATTTCCTAGCGTAAAATATTTAGCGAAAAAAAAGCCCCGACAAGCCGGTGCTTTTTCATTGTTGCGTTACGGTTGTTACTCGTCGCCGCCAAATGCACCCAGGATGTGCAACAGCGCCTGAAACATATTGAGGATCGACAGGAACAGGCCAGCGGTTGCCATGATGTAGTTAGTCTCGCCACCATTGATCAGCGAAGAGGTCTGGAACAAAATGAAACCGCTCATGATCATGATGACTGCAACATTCACTGCCAGAAACATGGCCGGAATATTCAAGAAAATATTCAGCAACGATGCGCCGATCACCACAAACATGCCTACCATCAGGAAGCCGGCAAGGAAGCTGAAATCCTTGCGTGTGGTTAACGCATAGGCAGACAGGCCAAGGAAGATAGCGCCTGTGCCACCCAGCGCCGTCATCACAATGCTGGGATTAACCGACAGGTAGAAATTCAATACCGGGCCAAGACCCAGGCCGAACAGGCCGGTAATACCAAAGATGACCGGAATGCCCATCGCGGAGTTCGCTGTGCGAGGCAATACGAACCACAGCATCGCAATCGCTGCGATAGAGGCACCCAGTGCCATGCCTTGTGACACGTTCATCATCACGCCCGCACCTGCAGCAGCGGCGCTGAACAGCAGCGTCATAGACAGCAGGGTGTAAGTGTTGCGAATCAGTTTGTTGGTGGCCAGCGCCGAGGACGACGCAGTGCTAGCAACAGATAAATTAGGGTTCATCAGGGGTAAACCTCCACGGTTTGTCATGTTTTAACGATGTAAGTATCCAGATACTTAGACTCAAGGCAGATTATAAGTTCCGCCTATATGAGGGTCAATTGTGTTTCTGTTTTGCTGACTGGCAATGCCCGGACTGATTCAGTATCATGCCCGCCTTGCTTGACCTTGGGGTGAAATCACCCGTTTCAAGAGTCAGGCAGGATGATTTATTTTTTGGAGAGCTGGCTGAGTGGTCGAAAGCGGCGGTCTTGAAAACCGTTGACGGGAAACCGTCCGGGGGTTCGAATCCCTCGCTCTCCGCCATAGGCGTTCGGAATTTTGTGATGAAACATAGAATTTTGAACAAACAACAAAATAGGATAGGGAGTCATTCCCTGTCCTATTTTCTTTCATGAGATTACAAATGATTTCGGGCTTGCATGGAGTCGTGTAGCACCCGCACTATATGGACCGTCTTTTTGGTAATCCGATAGAAAATATAGTGCTCGTTGACTTTAAACTGGCGATAGCCTGCCCTGATGTAGTCACAGGAAACACCTATCATGGGATTATCCAATATTGTTTCCATAGCAGATTCTAAGTCGTCGAAATACTTATCTGCTTGATCAACGCCAAAATTCTCATAGCTGTAAAGCCAGATATCTTTAAGGTCTCTACGTGCTTTAACCTGCTGATGAATTTTATGCATTGGCTAGGTTAAGCCTGCTTCTTTTTTTGCTTCCTGGCGGATAGAGTTCATATCCAGTTTGCCAGCATCGCCACTTTCTTCGCCATCTATCAGAGCTTGGCGTAAATTTTCAAGTTTAGAATTGGCTTCCTTTTCTTCGAGAAGCCTTAATGAGTCCCTAACCAGCTCACTCGCCGTAGCGTAGCGTCCATTTTTCCCAACACGGTTTTCTATAAAGCTGTTCCAACGATCGCCAAGGCTCAATGTTTGTGTCTTTGCTTGTGCCATTTCTGCATTCCTCACGTCAATAAGATTATTTCTTACTTATAGGATATATTCTTATGATGGTCAAGCGAAAAGGTGGCCGTTAGGGGCTAGTTAATAGTCGTTAAAATTCCAGGGAATTACTGCTGTAACTAATTGAATTATCGGAAGTAAACTACATCTATATCACAAAACTTCGAACGGCTAGCTCTCCGCCATATAAAAAAAGGGCTCCAGCTGGAGCCCTTTTTCGTTTGTCGAATAACGACCAGTTAACATTTATCGCCGTAGTTTAATCTTCCGCAGTTTATTTTTGGTGCAAACCATGGCGCGGTCATTCTCAAATGTGCATACCAATTTGTGATCGGCGTCTTGCCAGCCTAAGGTGACGGGTACTTTGCCACCAGATTCGGCGAATTCGGGATCCGTTATGTTGATTTTTGACACGTTGTTGCGATAAGAAACTTTGAATGATCCGTTATCTTTAAAGGCAAATAAGATGGCTTTAGTGGTGTAGTTGATGCTAGCCATGCCGATATTGCGGGAGATGTCTGCTGACAGGCATTCTATCCGGCTGCCGTTATCCTTGCATTGGGTAAGAGAAGAGGGCAGGTATTCGACGGGTTTGCTGCGTTTTTTCCAACCGCCGGCCATCACTCTGTTTTTAGTCGATTTGGTTTTTTTCGCCGGTTTTGGTGCGGCCCTGGGGGCGACTTTTGGCGCAGTTTTTACGGCGACTTTGGGTTTGACGACGGGGGTAGCTTTCGGTTTGGCGGCAGCGCGGCGTTTCCGGTCTGAAGATTTTTGCGCTTTGGCAACACGTTTGATGCCTTCCGATGCGCTGTCGTAGCCACCGGCCAGAGCGCGTTTGTACCATTTTATCGCTTCGTCATAATCTTTTAGCACACCCTTGCCGTTTTCATATAGGATGCCGAGATAATATTCGGCACGCACATATTTTTTACCGGCCGATTTTTTGAACCACGTGTGAGCTTTTTTGTAATTCTGTCGAACACCTTTCCCATCCAGGTAGGCGCGACCGACTTTGTAAGCAGCTTTTTTGTTGTTTTGCTTTGCGGCCTTGCTGTACCACTCGAAGGCTTTTTTGGCGTCTTTCGTAGTGCCTTTGCCTTTTTCGTACATTTCACCAAGCGCATATTGTGCTTTTGCGTTGCCTTGTTCTGCATTGGGAATCGCCTTTTTAAATTTTTCTTCCCATATGTAATCACCTGCAGCAAAGGCTTGTGTGAAAAGGCCTGTGGCGACAATTAATATTATGATTTTAAAAAGGTTTTTCATGAAACATTCTCTTGGAAATAACAAATTATGTATGGGTGGTGTGCCTGCTTTTATGATATCGGCGATGGCGCTGGAAAACTTTAACGATGGAGTGGCTTTTGCTTACTTTACCGGGTGTTAGCGAACTTGCGTCTAAAAGTGGTTTAAAAATGACCAATAAGCGCATGCTGGATTCTGTGAACGGGAATGGATCAGCTATCGACGGGCTCGGCTGCCGCGTGGAAGATGCAGCCAGTACGCAGACAGTGATCCAGCCACTCACCTAAAAACTGGTTGGTTTGCCACTTTTCGTTGCGCTGGAACATTTCGCTGTTTGGATAACTGTAGCGTGCATCCAGTCGATGTTTGTGTTG
>JAJRTC010000099.1 GCA_024278445.1 Nitrospirota bacterium | reverse complement strand
TTGTAGTAAAAATGGTTAAATCAATGACCGGCTATGGTCGGGGCGAGGCCGAAGAGAACGGCAAAAAAATAACCGTCGAGGTGAAATCGGTAAATCACAGGTTCTGCGAGGTGAACGTTAAAACCTCCATCAGAGCTTTGGCGCTCGACGATATTGTGAGGAAGGAAGTAAAGAAAAGGTTTTCGCGCGGTTATTTTGACGTGATGATAAGTTTTGCGGGGGAGGCGGGTTCTGCCTCTTCCGTCTCTGTTAACCTGAGCCTGTTAGAAGGATATATGGCTACGGCGGAGGAAATTTCCAAAAAATTCGGAATAGAATATCCGCCCAGTTTTGGCGATCTGGTTTCGGTTAAAGACCTTTTTGCCGTATCTTGCGAAAACGGAAGTTTTGATGATTATCAGCCGATAATTAAAACTGCACTCTGCGAAGCGTTAGACAGCTTGGCGGAGATACGCGCCGTTGAAGGCTCTGCCGCCATGAATGACGTTAAAGCAAGGTTTGAAAAGGTGGCAAGCCTTGTGGCCGAGATAGCGGATGAAAATGAGAAATCCGCAGGTGTGCGCCTTGAAAAACTTCAGGGCAGAATAAAAAAGATTGTGGACGATGCCGGCATTGATGAAGGGCGCCTTGCGCAGGAGGCGGCGATGCTGGCCGATCGTGGCGACGTTTCCGAGGAGATTGAAAGGTTAACGAGTCATCTCGACCAGGTAAGTCATCTGTTTGAAACGGACGAGGCGATTGGCCGGAAACTTGAATTTTTCTTGCAAGAGATAAACCGCGAGACAAACACGATAGGTTCTAAAAGCCAGTCTTCAGATGGTGCGGCGAACGTGGTTGAGATAAAAAGCGAGCTTGAGAAAATTCGCGAACAGGCGCAAAACATAGAATGAAAAAAAGCGATGGAACCCGTCACGGAATCCTTTTCGTTTTGTCCGCCCCTTCCGGAGCTGGGAAAACCACCGTGGCACGGCTTTTACTTGAGCGTGTGGATAATCTTGCGCTTTCTGTTTCGCACACAACCCGCGTCCCACGGGAGAGTGAAAAAAACGGTGTAAACTATCATTTTATAAGCGACGATATCTTTCGCAAGATGGCGGACGGTGGCGAGTTTATAGAGTGGGCCATTGTTCACGGTAACCGTTACGGAACCTCGTATAAAAGCATAAGCGACTTTCTGGAAGCTGGAGGCGATATTCTTCTGGATATCGACGTTCAGGGGGCCGATACTTTGCGTAGAAAAGGTGTGAAGCTTTGCTCCATACTTTTAAAACCGCCTTCCATGGAAGAACTGGAGCGCAGATTAAAAGCGAGGGGGGATGAGCCTGAGGAATCAGTGCGTGTCAGGTTGAACAACGCAAAAGATGAGCTTGCAAGAGCGGAAGAGTTTGATTATGTACTGGTGAATGACGATCTTGAAAAGGCTGTAAGCGAGATCGAGGGGATAATAAACGCTGAGAGGCTGAAAGTAAAAAACTGATTTTTATGGAAGTGTAAAGATGAAAGTTGCAGTTATATCCGCCCTTATGGTGTCGGTGCTTTTGATTGTTTTCGGAGTCGTAAAATATGTGAGTGGTAATCGTGCCGCCTCCCAAATGGAGATGCCACCGCACGGTTATCGGACGACTCCTATTGGTGAAGATAAAACGCCGACATCTGTCGCATATGCGGC
Organism: Nitrospirota bacterium; assembly: GCA_024278445.1. GTDB lineage: Bacteria > Nitrospinota_A > UBA7883 > UBA7883 > JAJRTC01 > JAJRTC01. The sequence goes on along the minus strand of JAJRTC010000099.1, from coordinate 6,957 downwards.
AATCGGCAACAAAATTGGCAAGTTTGAGCTTACAGATCAGGACGGAAAACCATTTGAAATTTCTGAATGGTTCGACAAACCTATGATAGTTTCATACATTTTTACGGCTTGCGACATGGTCTGCCCTGCGATAACCGGCAGTCTTGCAAGTTTTGTGGAAAATAACAAAGAAATGCTGGGCCGCGATTTTAGAATCGTCTCGGTTGGGTTCGATATTAAGAACGACACGCCAGACGCGATGCGCGACTATGGTAAAAGCTTTGTAGATAATTTTGATAACTGGGTTTTCGCTACAGGTTCGGCAGAGGTTGTAAAAGCCTTGTCAGAAAAACTTGGCATCATGTATAAAAAAACAGATGCGGCCATGGAAATGAGTGCCGGGACGGACCATGGAAAAATGAAAATGGACCCTGCCATGATGTGGAAACATACGATGGCCATCACGGTTGTGGGGCCTGGTGGTGTTGTGTCGGCGCAGGTTTTTGGAACCGATTATTCTGACGAAGACCTTGCGAAGCCGATAAACAAAGCTCTAAAAAACTAGCAGGTAACTGAAAAAGTCGTTCAAACTGTCATTCTGAGGAGCCGCAGGTGACGAAGAATCTCATAACACTGTTAGTATCAACGGTTGAGATTCTTCGCGGAGCCTGTCCTGAGTGAACGAAGTGAATCGAACGGGCTCAGAATGACAACTGAAAATAGTTTTTCAGCTGCTAGAGCGCAACGTTATAATTTAATTTTAAGGAATATGTTTTGCTTCTGTATCTAATAGAAAGCGCTGTGCCGCTTTTAACGTTTCTTCTTGTCTGGACGCTTATTCTGGCGTTAAAAAAGAATATCGGCAAACACAAAAAAATTGCCATTATTTATGCCGTCTCAACATGTGTTTCCATAATTCTGGTGGCGGTTCTTGTAAGAGTGGGGTTTGTTATAGGAGAAAACGCCCCGAAATGGATAATGGATATACATCTTGTTTTTATCTACGGCATACTTCCGCTCCTGCTTGGGTTGGTGGTGACGGCTTTTAAGGGAAAACGGTTTTTGCACATCGGGCTTGCAGTTACATACCTGGTTTTTTGGTGTGGCTCACTTGTTACGGGTGCGATGATTTTTATGATGCACCATAACTGGATTTAATGCAGAGCCACGCCTGTTTTCCTGGCTTTTTTGTCAGGCCAACTCATTGTATCGCAACATGTTGTGTTGTTTTATCCCCATTGCTCCACTACTGTTCTCAGGTTTAAGCCCTTGCTTTTGTAAGCTTTGTTTGGTTAAATGGCGTGCATCTTGGGGAGTGGGGCATTCTGTTTTTCGTGAAAACCTTCTTCTTATTATAATGTGTATTGATTGGGGGGATAGTAATGGCAGGCCGCACGACGACGGGCGTATCTCAAAAAGCGATTACCGCAAGGTTGGCTTTTCTTGATTACGTGATATTGGTTAAACCGTTCATCATTGCCCTCGTGCTTATAGCCACTTTAAGCGGAATGTACATCGCCGCTAAAACTCTGCCGGAAACCTCCCTTATAATCTGGACGCTTCTTGGAATCAGCCTTTCCACTGCCGGTGCCTGCACGTTGAATAACTATATAGACAGGGATATCGACCTTGTTATGAAACGCACCAGCACAAGGCCGCTTCCCGCAGGGTGCATCGTTCCTAAAAAGGCGCTTTATATGGGGCTTGCCCTTGGGCTTTCTTCTACCGCCATTTTGTGGGTTTTTGTAAACCATGTCGCGGCTCTTTTGTCGTTGGGCGCCCTGTTCATATACGTTGTTCCTTATACCCTGCTAACGAAACGCAAAACTCCTTATGCCACCTTTATAGGCGGTGTGGGCGGTGCCTTGCCGCCTATAATCGGTTACGCCGCTGTCAGGCCTGAGCTTGATATTTACGCTCTTGCGCTTTTCGTTGTTATTTTTGCCTGGCAACATCCGCACTTCTGGTCGTTGGCCTTAAAATACAGGTTTGAATACGCCAAGGCAGGTGTTCGCAATCTGCCGGTTGTTAAGGGTGTTGACGCTACAAAACGCTGGATAACCTTATGGGCGGCTATCATGGCGCTGGTTTCTACCTTTCCATATTTCCTTGGCATGGCAGGGGTTTTATACCTTGTGTCCGCTCTTGCTATCGGGCTCTTGTTTCTTGGTATGGCGCTCAGGTTCCTTTTCTCCGAACGCCAGGTAGACATGAGCCTGTTTTTCTTTTCACTGGTTCATCTGCCGGTTATTTACTGCATGATGATAGTGGACATTATCTAGCCTGTTTTTTTGTTACCTTTGTCGCAAAAAGACGATCTTGTAAAAAAAGGCCTTTTAAACGGCGCGCAAGCGTTCACAGGGCCGTATGGTCTTCAGGTGGGGGTGGCAGGCGGCTGTAATTACGAGTGTGAATTCTGTGGCGATTTTAGCTCTCGCAGGGTAGAGCCTACCAAAAACAAAAATCTCATCATGTTTGATTCCGATAGATTTTTCTCACTTGTAAACGATGCGGCCGATATGGGGGTGGAGCAAATTTCTATCGTCGGGATAGGTGAGCCTTTTATGCACCGCGACATTATGAAGTTTGTAAGGCATGTTAAAAAAAGTGGCATGAAGCTCATGATAACCACCAACGGCTCTATGTTGACTCAGAATAAAGTTGAAGAGCTTGCAAGGCTTGATGTCGATATCCTTAACATTTCACTAAACGCGGTGACGCAGGAGACTTACACGCGCGTTCATGGCGAGGGGCGGGGCCGTTACTTTGCAAAAATAGTAGATAACGTGCGCCTTTTAACCGGCAATGCGAAACCGTGGGTGTCGCTCAGGTTCGTGATGTTGCCATACAACATATGCGAGCTTGAGCTTTTTCTGGATACCGCGTTAAAACTTTCTGTAGACGAAATAGTTTTGCAAAACTGCGTGGCACCAGGGTTTGCGCCAGATCTTAACCTTAATTCTGAGGAGCGGAAAAAAGTAGCGGAAATCCTTTTTGATTTGCGCGACAAGGGTAGTTTCAAGGGTATAAAGTCTAATGCGGACTTTTTTATCAGTAGATACGGCGGCACATTGTTGGATATTGAGAGTCGAAAATATATGGGCTACGTTGTAGACAACGATTTTTTCAGGCACTACCCATGTTATGCAGGGTGGACGTATGCGATGATTCTGGAAAATGGAGATGTCCGCCCATGTTGCTACTGCGGGGTTTCTTTAGGAAATATAAACACCTCCTCGTTTAAGGATATCTGGTTCAGTGCGGATTATAATAACTTTCGCCGCAAGCTTGTCGCCCTGCCCAAAACGGAGACAGCGCCACAAGGTTGCCACTGTTTTAATAACTGCGGTTCGGTGATCGATACCATTAAGACGATGGCGCGCGTTGGGAAAAGCAGGAGTGCCTGATTAATCAGCATTATCTGTTTGTGCCTATAAAAAAAGCTTGCGTGGTGCGTGGCCTGTGTGGTTAATTTAACCCACCGGACAGGTTGCCCGATGGGGCATGAAATGGGAAAACCGTTAGAATCGGTTGCGGTCCCGCCGCTGTAAGTGGGTACGAAAGCTTTCTGGTTGCCATGTTGCGTTTTTTAGCGCACAGGAAACCAAAAAACCACTGTGTGTTATTTGAAAACGTATGGGAAGGTGAAAGCTGGTAGGACGATCCACAAGCCAGAAGACCTGCCTTGTTCGCTGAATGGTTTCATGCGCCTCGGTAAGGGCCGTGTTAACTGCGGGGTGACCAAGTTAAGCTGGGCGCAATCTCCCCTCTTTTTTGTGAGGGAGGTTTGTTTTGGTTGCCAGGTTTTTTGTGTTTTTCCTTTTTGCCATCTCTTTTTCTGCTTTGGCATTTGCGGAAGATAACCCTACCTATCAAGCCGGCACGGTTCATGTAACGTCTGAAAAAGAAGGAACGCCGGGTGATGGCTCTGTTTTTGTAACTGTTATCGACCTTGAAAAAGAAATTGGCACATCTAAATCTACCGCAGAGGTTTTAGATAAATCCGTTGGCCTGAAAGTGAAAAACTACGGTGGGTTGGGTGCTTATTCCGTTGCCATGATAAGGGGCGCGTCTCCGAACCAGGTTAGCATATATTTAGACGGTGTTCCTTTAAGCCAGGCGAGAAGTGGTGTTTTTAATTTAGGCGACCTGCCGCTTTTGAGCCTTGAGAAAATAGAAGTATACAGAGGCTTTACGCCGCCGCAGTTTTCATCTTCGGCTATTGGCGGCGTTATAAACCTCGTTACCAAAAAAGATTCGGCTGATAAAACTTTTTCATCCTCGGTTACCCAAGGCTCGTTTAACACGACGATAGCGGATGTTATGGCAACAGGCCCGGCAGGCCCGCTTAATTTTATTTTTCATGCAGAAACGGGCAGGAGCGACGGTGACTTCTCTTTTAAAAACGATAATGGCACTCCGTTTAACAAAACCGATGATAGCTGGGACTTGCGCGAGAATAACGATTTTAAATATCATGACCTTTTGGGAAGGGTCTCCGGGCAATTCGGTGGCGCTAAAATTTCTGTTTTTGAAAACTTTTATTTTAAAGATAACGGCGTTCCCGGTGTAGGCGCAAACCAGAGCGAGAAGGCAAGCTATGAAATAACCCGTAACGTTTTTGATGTAAATGTCGATATCGGCGATGCCGAGACGGACAGGGTGATAGCCTCGTTAGGCGCTTATCATCTTTTAACTGAGTAGAAGTTTAAAGACAGGTTAGGTGAGATAGGCGTTGGCCGGCAGGACAACAAAAACAGGGTCGAAAAAATTGGCGCACGGAGTTCTGTTGAAATAATGGATCCACTGCCAGGGCATTATCTTGTAGCTTCCATGGAAGGCTCTGTCGAAAAATTTAACTCTGAAAACCGTCTGCTTAGCGAGAGTCGTGAGCCGGAACGTGAACGGAAAAGTTTTACGGCCGCATTATTAGACGAAATATACATTGGCCGGTGGGCTTTTTCCCCTTCGTTGCGGTATGAGCGGTTTGAAAACGATTTTAAGGGTGACGTATTTTTTGCAGGCACCTCAATTGCTCCTGCCCCTGAAAATAATTACGATAACGTAAGCCCAAAGTTGGGTGTCGCCCTCACGGTTTCAGAAGGCGTTACAGTTAAGGGAAATGTCGGGCGATATTTTAGAGCCCCTGATTTAACCGAGCTTTTTGGCGACAGGGGAGTGGTGGTAGGCAATAGCGACCTTGAACCGGAAGAGGGGCTTAATCTCGATGTTGGGTTACAGCTTAACGCGTTACGCTTTGCGCTGTTAGGCGGCGTAACAGGATTTTTTGAAATCACATATTTTTATACGGATTCTGACAACCTCATAGTGTTCGTGCAAAATTCACAGAGAACATCCATGGCGGAGAACGTGGGGCGTGCAACCATCATGGGGGTTGAACTCTCCTCCGCGTTTACGTCTGCTTCCGGCATCTCATTATCTTTTAACTATACCTACCAGAACACGGAAGATAAAAGCGATGTGCCGCATTATAACGGCAACAGCCTGCCGGACAGGCCGAAGCATGATCTTTTCGCGCGGCTTGAAAAAGTCTTTGGCCGGTTTTCTGTTTTTTATGAGCTAAACTATACGGGCACTACATATCTTGACCGGGCGAACTTTAAGGAATCAAGGAGAGGCGCTGTTCATAACACGGGTGTTACGATATCCAATGCGCTCTTTGCCGGTGTTAAGGCAGGTTTTGAAGTGAAAAACTTTACAGACAATCAGGTGAAAGACGCAATCGGCTATCCTCTGCCGGGCAGGTCTTTTTATGTAACGCTAACATGGAAAGGATTAATGTAAGTATGGTTCAGCCGGATGGGTCTATAGTGCGCGAGCTTGGAAAAATTCATGTTTACACGGGCGATTCCAAAGGCAAAACCACCGCCTCGCTGGGGCTTGCGTTAAGAGCGGTTGGGAGGGGCCTTTACGTCTATGTCGGTCAGTTCATGAAAAAACGGCATTGTGGCGAGCATGAGGCGATAGGGAAATATCTTTCAGGACAGATAAAAATAGAACAGTTCGGAACGGGTGCTTTTATTTTTGGTGAACCTCGGCAAAAAGATTATGACGTGGCGCGTGACGGGTTTGAAAAAACACTCACGGCGCTTCATTCCGGTAAATACCAGGTGGTAATTATGGACGAGATAAACGTGGCGGTTTCGGCAGGTGTTGTGAACGTTGAAAACCTGCTAAAGCTTATTGCCGAAAAACCTGAGAACGTGGAGCTTGTGTTAACCGGACGTTCGGCCCATGCAAAAATTGTTGAGGTGGCAGACCTTGTAACCGAAATGAAAGTTGTTAAACATTATTATAGTAGCGGTGTCAGTTCCAGAAAAGGGATTGAAGAGTGATTTTAACGCCTGTTCTCGACGTATCCCGCCTCTCTTTTTGTTATGAGGAAACAGAAGTTTTGCGCGACGTTTCGTTCTGCGTTAACAAAAATGAGAAGCTCTCCATAATAGGCCCCAACGGGGCGGGCAAGTCTACTCTCATAAAACTTATGATAGGCATTTTAAAAAAGACGTCCGGCTCCGTTTCGATAAATGGCAATAAGGTAGAACAATATAGCCGCAAGGAACTGGCGCGTCTTTTAGGTTATGTTCCGCAGGCAAATGGCGGAACGTTTCCTTTTACTGTTCATCAGTTTGTGATGATGGGTAGATATCCGCATCTTAGCCCGTTTACTTCCCCGTCTGAAAAAGACGAAGCTGCAGTGGAAGAAGCTTTGGAAATTACGGGAACAACAAATTTTGCCGCCCGTAATGTAAGCACGCTCTCTGGTGGTGAACGGCAGAAGGTATATGTAGCCGCCGCGCTTGCCCAAGGCGCTAAAACGCTTCTTTTAGATGAACCCGCCGCCTTTTTAGACCCTAAAAGCCAGGATGAAATTCACTCCACCCTAACCCGTGTTAACCGTGATGGCGGCGTAACCATCGTAGCCGTAACGCATGATATCAACATAGCCGCTATCTG
>JAJRTC010000098.1 GCA_024278445.1 Nitrospirota bacterium | reverse complement strand
CGTCAAAAACCCACCCCTCCATCCTGTCTGTTATATTCCCGTATGAAGCCGAAAGTTCCTTGAACAGCGGCGGGTGCGTCTGCTCCAGATTTTCGGGGACGAGAACCTGTTTCGGGTCGATTTTATCAAGCTCGCTTAAAAACTCGACCATGGAGTTATCGCATGTAAACTCACAAACTTTTAAAAGTCCGGTAGATAAGTCAACGGCGCATAAACCAAAACCTCGTTTGGAAATGGCGATAGCCACCAAAAAATTGTGAGTTTTATCTTCCAGCATGGAAGGATCCATCACCGTGCCTGGAGTTATGACACGGGCGACTTCACGGCGGACAATTCCCTTCGCCTGTTTAGGGTCTTCCACCTGTTCGCAGATAGCAACCTTGAATCCGCTTTTTATCATTCGCGGCAGATAGGTGTTTAACGCATGATGCGGCACACCGCACATAGGCACAGGGTTGGCGCTTGACTTGTCACGCGTGGTGAGCGCAATGTTTAGCGCTTTTGAAGCGGCCACGGCGTCTTCGCCAAACATCTCGTAAAAATCGCCCATCCGAAAAAACAGGATGGCACCCGGATGTTCTTTTTTGATAGCCCAATACTGCCGCATCATCGGCGTTGCGCCCATAACCCAACCCTTACTTAAAATGCTTTCTCAAAGCGTCGAACGTTTCTGAAATATGGGCAGGCATCACGCTTGTTTGCCCCGTTACCGGCATAAAATTAAGATCGCCGCTCCAGCGCGGAACGATGTGGATATGCAAATGTTCCTCTATGCCGGCTCCCGCAACCTTGCCCTGGTTTACCCCTATGTTAAACCCGTCCGGGTTGAACGCATCTTTTAGAGCTTTTATGCTTTTTTGTGTAAGTTCAGATGTTTCCAACAGCTCATCTTTCGAAAGCCCGTCATATTCCGGCTCATGGCGATATGGCGCGATCATAAGATGCCCAGCGTTATAAGGGTAGATATTCAGCACCGCGTAACATGTTTCGCCCCGGTAGAGGATGTTGTTTTTCTTGTCGTCATCCTCGTTTGGCATATTGCAAAAAACACAGCCCGCAGGTTTGTCGTTCGTAATGTATTCCAGGCGCCATGGTGCCCATAGCGGTTTTCTTGTCATATTTAAAAGCCTCACCTTAACCAAATAGATTAATCCGGGCCTCATTATACATACAGCAAGCCCGGATAAAAACCGCAAGAGGGTTCCTAGCTTATTTTACCCAAAAGCAAACGTTCCTTTTTTCGCATGGCACGCGCTTCTTTTTCATCTTTTTCATGGTCATAACCCGCAAGATGCAAAATGCCGTGTATCAGCAGGATATCGATCTCATGCTCGAAAGAATGCCCGTTCCCTGCCGCCTGCCGACAGGCCGTGTTAAGCGAGATAACCACGTCACCCAACATATCGGCATCGATCTCCCCAAAATCGCCCTCCGTTTGGGAAAACGCCAGTACGTCGGTTGGCTTATCTTTACCACGGTAGTCGCGGTTTAAGACGCACATCTCACCGTCATCGGTTATAAGAATGGAAAGCTCGGCGTTTTCAAGCCCAAGTTCGGCTAAAATGATGCCGGCCTTCTTGCGGATATCAGCGGTTTTTGGCTTCCCTTGTCTCTTGCGTTTGAGAACTCGTATTTCCATTGCCGCTTCTACGCTCTCTTGCTTTTGGTTTTGTAGCTTCAGGATATGTGATCCTGTGATGATGCATCGCGGTAAGAACGCGAAGGAAACTTTCGGCTATCAAGGCTAAATCTTTTAGCGTGAGATGGCTGTTGTCAAGCTGGCCCTGCATGAACTTGTCGTTAATGGCACCTGTTACTATCGCTTTAAGTTTCGCAGGCGACGGATCCTTGCACGACCTGGCGGCCGCCTCCATGCTGTCTGCCAAAGCCACGCAGGCCGATTCTTTTGAGCTTGGCACGGGGCCAGGATATCTGAAATCGGCTTCTTTAACTTCATTGCGAGAGATGTCTTCAGAATCCTTTGCCTTTTCATAAAAATAGCGGACAACCTGCGTGCCATGATGCTCAGGTATCATCGCCGCTATCTGTGGTAAAAGTTTATATTGCCGGGCCAACTCAAGCCCTTCTTTTATATGATTCACCAAAACAAGCGTACTCATGCTGGGGGAGAGTTTGTCGTGCGGGTTCTCACCCTCTCTTTGGTTCTCCACGAAATATTCAGACTTTCTCATTTTCCCGATATCGTGAAACTGCGCACCGGCTCTTGCCAAAAGAGAATTTGCCCCAATAGCCTTGCACGCTTCTTCAGATAAAGCTCCAACCATCATGGAATGCTGATATGTTCCAGGAGCTTCCACGATCATGCGACGCAAAAGAGGATGGTTTATGTTTATAAGTTCCATAAGCTTAAAGTCAGACACGACGGGGAAAAAACTTTCTATAAACGGAATTACACCAGAAACAAAAAGCGCAGAAACCGCACCGCCGGCAAAAGCTAAAAGAAGCCCCGGCACGATATTTTCAGGAAAAACCCTGAAGCCGCCAATCATATCTAGCGCGAAGGCGACTATTACGTTTGCGACCGCAACAAAAAACCCGACCTTTAAAACCGATGAACGCTTGTTATAATTGCGGACTTCATAAGCGCATATCATTCCGCCCGTCATTGTTAAAAGCGGGATAACAGAAAACTCGCGCAATAAAACACCGGTAAGAAGAGCCGCCACGACCGTAAACAGGATGGTAAGCTCCGTCGTAAAAAAGATAGAAACAAGCATGGGCCCGAACACAAGCGGAGCGGCAAGAAGATATGTTTGCAGTTCCACTCCTGGCGTCTTGAAAATAAACACGGTAAATATTTGAGATGCAGAAAAAACAAGTCCCATATGCGCCACGAGAAGAAGCGCTAACAGTAATTGCATTTTGGGGGCCGTCCGTATCTCCTCATGAAACTTGTTCATGAAAAAAGCCGCAAGCGACATGAGAGCGAATGTTAAAAGCGCAAGGCCCGCAAATATTTTAAGCCGGCCGATGTCCGATTTCTGGCTCGCCATATGTTGCAACTTCGTAAGGTGAATAGGGGTAACCCGCTCCCCTTCGCGCACGATCATTTCGCCTCTCTGTATATGGAAAAAAACCGGTTTGGCCTCTGCCACGGCCTTCTCCTTGCGTATGTCCGTCTCTTTTCTGTTAAACGTAATATTCGGTTGAACGAGTTTGGTTAAAAGATGCGTAACAAGTTTTTTAAGGCCAGGTCTCGACTTGGGCTGAGTCGCTGAAACTTTTTCGTTTATCAGCGCTAAAGCTTCCGGCAGGTCATATATGGTTTTAAAGTCACGGATAACCCGTTCCGCTCCGCTTGTGAGGTCGCGCAGGTTCATGCCGGTAGCCGACGACGGGGGAAGCTGGCTTTTTCTCGCCACAACACCCTTTGCGTATATGGACGCAACTATCAAGGATACCCTTTTGGCTATATCGGGGCCGTAATGGTAATGACGCGCATATTGCCGCATCTTGTCGTCCATGCCAAGCCCAAGCTTTTCGGTGAATTTTGTTTCGAGCTTTAAAAACTCCTCGCTCTGCTCAAACTTTGCAACCACCTTTTTTGAAACCGCAAGACGTTTTTTAAGCTCCGCATCATCTACGGGAAATTGCGTATCTTCGGCGGCGCTCCTCGCAAGGTCCGCCATAACGTCTTTATATGCCATGGCGTCGTGCGCTTTATAAGCGACGGCCATGGAGGAAAAAGCTTCCGATATTTTTGCGATAACTATTTGGGCGGCTCCAGAGTCAAAATCATAAACGTCCAGCACCGCATCGCGAACAAGCAGGCGGTTTTTCTCTGTCGATTCCCTGTCCTCCACCAACATGTCTTCTAACGCCTTCATGTTGTGGGGCGCGATAGAATCTACAGGTGGCAAAACCACCTTGCGGCTTGCAGGCGTCATCATGAATGACATGGCAATAGTAACGGAGAGAACTAAAAGAGTGGCGAAGGCTCTATCTTTGCGTTTCGATCTTGCACCTGTGTTTTTAGGCGTTTTGGAAGAGGCCGGAACACCACTCTCCTTATGTTTAAACGCGTCTATGTTTATGATCTTGCCGTGGGGACTCATTTATCCTCCTCTGTACCGTTGGATAGATGTTCCCTGTCATGATCGGCCGCTTTTTCATATGCCTTAAGTATTTTTCTCACAAGGTCGTGCCTTACCACGTCTTTTTCGGTAAAACTCACAAACCGTATACCGGGGATATCCCGTAAAACCTCTTTTGCGTTCACAAGGCCCGACGTGGTGGATAAAGGCAAATCTATTTGCGTAACGTCACCTGTTATAACCATTTTCGAGTTCATGCCAAGCCTTGTTAAAAACATTTTCATCTGAACGGCCGTTGCGTTTTGCGCCTCGTCCAAAACTATGAAAGCGTCGTTTAACGTTCTGCCACGCATATAAGCTAACGGGGCAATTTCTATCATGCCGTCTTCTATCATCTTGTTAACAAGGTCTGCATCGAGCATGTCGTAAAGCGCATCGTGCAGTGGCCTTAAATAGGGGTTTATCTTTTCATAAAGGTCACCCGGCAGATATCCGAGCTTTTCGCCAGCTTCTACGGCAGGCCTTGTAAGGATTATCCGGCTAACCCTTTTGCGTAAAAGGTCAGAAACGGCGGCGGCCATGGCAAGATATGTTTTGCCGGTTCCGGCAGGGCCTATGGCAAGCACAACGTCAAAATGACCCATTGCAAAAACATATTCTTTTTGCGATACGGATCTTGGCATAATGTCGCCACGCCCTGTTGATAAATGTATTTTCTCGCTGAACACCTCTTCTATTCTGATAGACGGATCGTCGTAGAAAGCGGGGATGATGAACTTGATGGCACCGTTGTTAAGATCAAACCCCTTGTCGTAAAGGTCTATGAGCTGAGATATCAGGGAAATTGCGTTACTAACTCCCTCATCCTCACCCCGCACCCAAATTTTCTCATCCCGCACAAAAACCTTTACGTCGAACCTTTTTTCTATCCGTCGCAGGTTTTTATCATTAACCCCGGCAAGACTCTGAAAGTGAGGTGAGTATTCTGTAAATTTTTCGCTCATAAAAGATTTTCTGTATGAATAGGAACCTGGTTAGCGCAAAGATCGGGCGAGGTGAGGCACACGGCATAAACCGGTTATGCAATGCCACTTCCCGGCAACTTCTCCATGCAGAAATCCACCAGACCGATTTATATTTGTAGACCCCTTTGGTGTGATTCGAGTGTTTATCATGATACCCGCCAATTTTACCACCTGCCCAAAGGAGCATGTCAAGGACTGCAATCTGCACCCACACAAAACCACTTTTAAATCAGTATGTTAACTAAACCAGAGCCACAGACTAAAAACTCGTGTATCATCGCAAAAATAACTTTTGGAGCGTTATCGACCTTGGATCTATTTGGCACACATCAACACGCAGAGGGAGATTCTCCACCAAAACCTCTTGCAGACAGAATGCGCCCGACCTCGTTTGAAAAATTTGTAGGGCAAAAAGATATCCTCTCGCAGGGAAAACCCCTGCGAACGCTTATAGACGCAGGCAAGATACCGTCCATTATTTTCTGGGGGCCGCCGGGCTCTGGCAAGACCACGGTTTCAAGGCTTATTGCCAACTCTAAAGGGTTTGCTTTTATTGAGGTTTCCGCCGTATCAGCAGGGGTTAAGGAGCTTCGCGCCGCAGTAGAGTCTGCAAGGGATGAGTGGAGACTTCACAAAAGGAAAACAATATTGTTCATAGACGAGGTTCACCGCTTCAGCAAAATACAGCAAGACGCCATACTGCCGTATGTTGAAGCGGGGGAAATTACTATCATCGGCTCTACAACGGAAAACCCGGCCTTTGAGGTCATTCCGGCATTGCGCTCACGTTGCCGTATTTTTAAGTTGCTGGGGCTCTCGTTTGACGAAATTGTTGCGGTTTTGAATAACGCTCTAAAAGACCCGGAGAAGGGAGTAAGTACAGAAAAAACAAAAACTTCCCCTGAAATTATTGAAAAAATAACGTCTTTATCCGGCGGGGACGCAAGGGCCGCGCTAAACTTGTTAGAAGCCGCTATATTTGCCACAACCGAGGATAACGAAGTAACGGAAACCTTGATAAACGAGCTTGCTCGTGATTCTTCAATACTCTACGATAAACAGGGCCAAGAGCATTTTGACCACGCCTCCGCCTTCCAAAAATCGCTTCGCGGTTCCGACCCAGACGCCGCAATTTACTGGCTCGCCAAAATGTTGGAGGGTGGCGAGGACCCCAGGTTTATCGCACGCCGCCTGATAATCACCGCGTCTGAAGACGTAGGATTGGCAGACCCTGCGGCCCTGCTCATAGCCATCGCGGCCACAGAAGCGGTAGAGAGAATAGGCTTGCCGGAAGGGAGGATACCATTGGCCCACGCAACATTACACATCGCAACCGCTCCTAAAAGCAACTCCGCCATCACGGCCATCGACCGGGCCATAAGCGACATTAAAAAGGGTGAAAGCCACCCTGTTCCCGATCATTTAAAGGATACGCACTACAAGGCGGCTAAAGGATTCGGCTTTGGGAAGGGCTATAAATATCCGCACAATTATCCAAATCATTTCGTTGAACAGGATTATTTGCCGCCAGCCCTTAAAAATCGAAAATACTACGAACCTTCAGGGCAAGGCAGAGAAAAACCGGGCCCGAAAAAGTAGTTTATTTTTTTAAGTTTGGCGTATAATACGCTTTTTTAAAAAATTACTATCCGTTACTAGGGGGAAATTGGAGCGATGATGAAACTGCTAAACGTATTTGCGCTGATACTTACTGTAGCTGTAACTCCTGCCGCAATGGCAAGCGAAAAAGGGCACGGATCACACTGGACATATGAAGGAAGTGCCGGCCCTGAACACTGGAGCGATCTCGACCCTAAATTTTCCGCATGTGCGCAGGGTAAATCACAGTCTCCAATCAACCTTGTAGCTGGTAAAAGCGGTTCCAGAAAAATTGAAGTCGACTATAAACCATCCGCCCTCAATGTGGTTAACAACGGGCATACGATAAAAGTAAGCTACGACAAGGGAAGTTCCGTCGTAATGGACGGAAACAAATTCAACCTGCTTCAGTTCCATTTTCACACGCCGTCAGAGCATACGGCTAAAGGCGCACCATACCCGATTGAGCTTCACATGGTGCATCAGAGCGATGACGGCCAGCTTGGCGTGATCGGCGTTTTCTTCAAGGAAGGCGCGAAAAATAAGGCGCTATCCACAGTATGGAAACGGGCAAACGACCATATAGGGATGGAGCATACTCCCGAAGGCGTTAGCATAAACGCGGCAGACTTTTTACCTGCCGACAGGACGCATCATAATTATTCAGGTTCTCTTACCACCCCGCCCTGTTCAGAAAATGTGAACTGGAATGTGATGGTAACTCCGTTAGAAGCGTCCTCGTCACAGATTAAAAAGCTTCAACGGCTTTTCAAGGCTAACGCAAGGCCTGTACAAAAGCTTCACGGCAGATCTTTGTCTATCATGAAATAAGGTTTACACACTCTGTAAAAGGCGGCGGAAGCAAAAGTTTTCGTCGCCTTTTTTTTAATCTTCTCCGGCCGGACTTTTTATAGCTGAGATAAGCGCTTCCACAATTTCTTTTTGCCTCTCTTTGTCCTCTATCTTTTTTTCGTTTTCAGTTGTGACATAAAAAACATTGGTGGCACGCGGCCCTTGCGTATAAATTTTGGCCGAGGCTATGGAAAGTTTCATTTTTGCAAGTATACGGGTGATATCGTAAAGAAGCCCGATACGGTCTTGCGCCCGTGTTTCTATCACGGACAAGTTTTCAAAAAGGTGGTTCAGCACAAAGGCCTCCGGTTCGGTATAGGCTACCCCTGCCCTGTTCTCTTTTCGCATATATCTTGTTCTGCCCGATACTAAGTCTATAAAATCTTTTTCGCCGTTTAAAAACGCCAAAAGCTCTTGCCGAAACCGTTCAAGCGACCTGTCGTCCGATAACATCGTAAGGTTCTTGCCATGAACGGTGATGGTGTCGAGTGCCATATGATCTTTAAACGTGTGTATCTGCGCTTCAACTATGCCCATCCTCTCTGCCGCCAAAGCACCGGCAACAACGGAGAAAAAGCCTAACCGCTCGGTTCCGGCAATCGTAAGGTTGCCTGTCAGGTCGCCAGGGTTTTGCTGGAACCTTAAGGCTACACTGCCGCTCTCAAGTTTTTGCGCAAACAGAGCGTCTTCAGCCACTCTTTCAGGATATGCGTTGCGCGTATAGTTCTCAGGCGCTCGTGCGATAAAATCCTGCACTTCCTCCTCGGAAACCGCAAGCCCCGGTTGTTTGATTACCTTCAAGGTTAACGCCATGAGTTGCTCGTCGTCAGAGCGAAATATAGCGTCTCCTTTTATAAAAAATTGTTCGGCCCTAAGGTATAGATCAACCAGAAGTTTATTTTTCCAGTCACTCCAAACGCCGGGGCCTACTGCCGATATATCGGAATAGGTAAGCAGATAAAGCCTTCTTAACCTGTCACGGTTCCTGACCTTGCGGCAAAAACGTTTTAAAGTTTCAGGTCTTAAAAAATCATGATGCTGGGCCACTAAACTCATAAGAAGATGTTCCCGCACAAGAAAACCTACCGCCCCCCCAAGGCTTGAGAGCCCAAGCCTTTTTAAAATAATCGGGGTGCGATGATCTTTCTCTACGGCGTGATGATCTTCCGCGCGTTTTCCCAGGTCATGCAAAAGAAGCGCAAGCTTTACCACTTCAAGGTCGGGCTGGGTTCTGAGTATATCCACCAAAAGACTGGACACGGGGGCGAACCCTGCCGCTATTCCTTCAAGCTTTTTTATAGCGGTTAGCGTATGCTCATCCGTTGAATAACGGTGGAACATATCAAACTGCGAAAGACCGTTTATAGCGATAAATTCCGGAATAAAACGATCGATAATACCCACATCGCGAAACGCCTCCAAAGCTTTTGCCGAATTATGAAGCTTTAAAATTCCCATAAGACATTGCCCGGCTTCCTTACCCTCAAAAAGTTTAGGGGGAGCTTCAGCGGAAAGTTTTTCAAGACTGCGCCGAAGGTTTGGGGATAACGAGAGGTTCTCTTTTGAGAGCCTGCCAGCTATTCGTAACAAAAGCGTGAGGGAGCTTTCATACTCTCCTGTGGGGAACGATTTGGCGTGCAACTTTTCGCCGTCGCTGAACAATCCGTCGCGGTCGGTACGGATAGGCCGCCAAAATTTTATCCGCTTGTAGTTATACGCGAAATCGACGACATCAGACGTAAAATTGCTTATAACATAAGCTTGCGAATAGTATTTTTTCATTAGCTCAGCGGCCACCTCGTTATCAGAGCCTTCAAAACCCTCACCTCGCCCGATTGCAGGCTGAAGCGGCTGGATTAAAACGTCTTCTAACTTGTTTACGTTAAAGTGCAATGCGTTGCGCAAGCGTAACAGGAAAGAATGAGCCGATGTTACAGAGTCTACCGCCTTCTGGCTAACGGCCCCAAGCTCCGCTAATTCCGATAGTGAGTTAATTGTAATTTTTGAACGTATGGCCCACCACGCGGTGTGAAGATCGCGCAAACCACCGGGGCTCTCCTTGATGTCAGGTTCGGTTAAACGCACGACTTCTCCATGGGTCGCATGACGTATTTCCATCTCTTCTTTTTTCGCGACTATAAACGCGCCGGAGCCTTTCCTTATAACTTCGCGTAGATATTTTTTATGGAAGTCTTCATATAGCTCCCTGTTTCCGCAAAGAAACCTGCTCTCTACCATCGATGTGCGCGCGGTTAAATCAGCTCGCCCAACGGCGATGGTGTCTCTGATCGACCTTGAACTATGCCCGACCTTAAGCCCGATATCCCAAAGTGCCGTAAGGATGGAGGCGGGCGGAGCGGAACCTCCGTTTTTTAGAAGAAACAGAAGATCAACATCGGAAAACGGATTTAAAAGCCCACGGCCATAACCACCAAGCGCAACAAGGGCACCGTCAAAACTATCGATATCCGCTTCAAAAAGTTGGAATATAGTCTCGTCAACGGCAAGGCTTATCTCCTTGCAAACAGAGCGCCCGTCAGCGCCGTTAAAGTGCAGAACCCTGGCCTTTTCCCTTTTCTCGTCCAGAGTTTTTCTGATGCCCCCCGCCTCAAGGTTTGCCATGACCATTACCTGGCATCCAGAGCCACGGTGGTGTTACGCGGCTCCCCTCTGTGAACATAGGCTATCTGCTTCTCGTCTCCCTTGCGTGCAGACATGGCAAGCCGGTTTAACGCTCTTGGAGTTTCTGTTAAAAGTCCGTCAAAAGCGGTTATAACGTCACCCGCTCTCAAGCCGCCCCGCCAGGCGGATGAACCTTTTTTGATTTCAGTAACCAGCAGGCCGTGAGTTTCTTCCGGCAGTTCAAGAAGCAGAGCCATATTTTTTGTAAGAATAACGGTTTTGACTCCAAGGTCACCACGCGGAGCCGCGCCTTCTCTTAACAGAGTCATCGCCACTTTAAAGGCCGAAGACGACGGAATGGCAAAACCTACGCCGATCGCCTCTTTTACAACAGCCGTGTTTATGCCGACAACTTCGCCTTTCATGTTTAGCAGAGGCCCACCGGAATTACCCGGAAAAATTCTTGCGTCAGTCTGTATGAAATCTTCTAAGTCCACCACACCCAAGCCACTTCGGTTTAGCGCACTTATAACGCCTACGGTAAAACTTCCGCGAAGGTTAAACGGGTTACCTATAGCCGCTACCCGCTGGCCCGCAGAAATAAAAGATGAATCTGCAAACTTTGCCGGAACAAGCCCGCGAATATACTGAATCTTGATTAAGGCAAGGTCGGTTAACGGGTCTACCCCCACTACCTTGGCTTCAACTTCTTTTTCTATGCCATAGAGTTTTACGGTAACGATCTCGGCCTGTCCTATAACGTGCTGGTTTGTGAGTATATGGC
The DNA here is from genome assembly GCA_024278445.1 of Nitrospirota bacterium. Lineage (GTDB taxonomy): Bacteria > Nitrospinota_A > UBA7883 > UBA7883 > JAJRTC01 > JAJRTC01. Next base: position 19,852 of record JAJRTC010000098.1, on the reverse strand, counting down.
CGCGCTTGTCTATAATTACGCCTGAACCGTATGAATCTACCCGATACTGTTTCCGTAAAAAGCGGGGAAACAATTTAAGGATATCTTTATAAAACCCTTCATCGCCCAATGCTTCTTCCTTATCAGGAACAAGAGCTGATACCTCTACAACCGACGGCATCGCAAGTTTTGCCGCGTTGGCAAAAGAGTGAACCTGCGGCAGACGTGCTCGCTCATCAATCGCCGCGATAACGAAAAGCCCCATCGCAACGCCAACAAGCAGGGCCGCTATGTTCTCTTTCATTTTTTTATTCCGTAGTGTATGCCACAGATACCAAAAGTTAGCGGAGTGAACGTAACGGATGTAAAACCTGCGGCCTCAAGCTTTAGCGTAAGCTCCGGAGGAGTTGGAAACTTGTAAACGGAGTCTGGCAGATATTCATAGGCAGATTTTTTGCCCGATATAAGGCCGCCCATAAACGGGAGAACACGAGTAAAATAAAACCTGTAAAACGCCGCGATCACGCTATTGGTCGGCTGGGTAAACTCAAGTATCACAACCTCCCCGCCACTTTTGGTGACACGCGCCATCTCGCTTAAGCCACGGTCAAGATCAGAAAAATTACGAACACCGAACGCACACATAACGCCATCGAACAAGCCGCTATCAAACTTCAAGTCAAGCGCATCGCCAACTTCGAGGCTGACCATGTTATCAAGCCCCGCTTTTTTGATTTTTTCCTCGCCAACAGCCAGCATGTTTTCAGAAAAATCGGCACCGGTTATTTTAGTCGACGGCCCGCCAACTTCAGCCAAAGCTATCGTAAGGTCTGCCGTGCCACACGCGATATCCAGAAATTTTTTATCCGTCGGGTTTTTAAATTTGGAAACCGCATTTTTGCGCCACGTTATGTCTATCCCAAGCGACAAAAAGTGGTTTAAAAAATCGTAGCGGTGGGCAATGCCGGAAAACATCTCACGCACGGCTTTGGCTTTTGCTTCACTTGCGCTCATAAATAAAACCTCTTTTTACTTTGCGCGTTTTTTATTTTTCGGTTTGGAGGCAGACCTGTGAAGCTTGTACTCAAGACTGTCCAGAAGAGCCTGCCAACTGGCTTCTATTATGTTCTCAGACGCACCCACGGTTCCCCACCTTGTTTCCCCATCGCCAGATTCTATCAAAACTCTCGTTTTCGACGCACTTTTGCTGTCATCTAACATGCGCACTTTAAAATCGTGCAGTGTAACGTCGGAGAGCTCTGGGTAGTAATTGACTAAAGCTGTGCGTATAGCAGAGTCGAGCGCGTTAACCGGGCCGTTGCCTTCTGCCACGGAATGCGCGTAAGACCCGTCTGGCAGGCGCACCTTTATAACCGCCTCCGCCCAGTTATCTCCCTGCTCGTTTGAGAAAGAAGAAACCACACGGGCACGAACGATGTCGAACTTCTTTTTCCATTGCCCCAACGCTTTTTTCATCAACAACTCAAATGAAGCCTCCGCCCCCTCAAACAGAAGCCCTCCGGCCTCACGCTCTTTTAGCTGTGACAATATTTTTTTGGTCGCGTCGTCACGCCCCTCAAGACTTATCCCAAACTCGTGGGCCTTGGTTAACACGTTCCCTTTACCGGAAAGATCAGAAACCAGAACCCGCCTTTTAGCGCCAACGGCTTCAGGCTCGATATGCTCATATGCCATCGGCGTTTTGCGAACGGCTGATACATGGATCCCGCCTTTATGGGCAAAGGCGGATTTGCCAACATATGGTTGATGAGGACGCATCGCCATGTTCGCCAGCTCATAAACAAGCGAAGACACTTTACCAATTTTTTTAAGTTGAGCGGCACTTACGACCTTGTATCCCATTTTTAACTGCAAGTTTGGAATAACCGAGCAGAGGTTAGCGTTACCGCACCGCTCACCTATTCCGTTTATAGTCCCCTGCACTTGAGTAGCTCCTGCCGTAACTGCGGCAAGAGAATTCGCCACGCCGGTTTCAGAATCGTTATGGCAATGGATTCCCAGCGTCACCTTCGGGAATTTTTCTGCCACAACGGCAACCACCCGCCCGACGTCAAAGGGCAGGGCGCCGCCGTTCGTCTCGCACAGGCAAAGACAATCCGCCCCGCCATCTATCGCCGCCTCCAGTGAGCTTAACGCATAATCAGGATTGTTTTTGTATCCGTCAAAAAAATGCTCGGCGTCGAACACAACTTCGTCTACATGTTTTTTAAGGTAAGCGATTGTGTCGTGTATAAGCTCCAGATTGCGTTTATTGGAAACACCCAGCACCTTTTTGGCCTGCATGTCCCACGTTTTGCCGACAACCGTAACGCACGGAGTTTTGGCAGAAAGCAAAAGTTTTACGTTGTTATCTTTTGAAGGAGGATTTTTAGGGTGATGCGTGGAACCGAACGCCGATAACTTTGCCTGCTTTAGCTTAAGCTTGCGCGCTTCTTTAAAGAAAGCTTCGTCGCGCGGGTTGGAACCTGGCCATCCGCCTTCTATGTAATGCACGCCAAGATCGTCTAACGTTTCGGCTATGCGAAGCTTGTCGTCTAATGAAAAGCTCACCTCTTCGGCCTGTGCGCCGTCACGCAACGTCGTATCGTACAGAACTATTTTTTTAGCCATTACTTCTTTTTCTTAACCGCTCTTTTTTTCGGTGGCAATGCCAGGTTAAAAGTATCGTGCAATATGCGCACGGCCCTGTCTACTTCATCCACCGATATCACGCAAGATACTTTTATTTCCGACGTCGATATCATTTTTATGTTTATGGAAGCGTCGGCCAACGCGGTAAAAGCCTTTGCGGCAACGCCGGTGTGGCTTCTCATACCAACGCCTATTATAGACACTTTGCTTATTTTTTCGTCAGCCGTAACACCTTTAGCGCCTATATCGCCAACAAAAGGTTTTAAGGTTTTTATGGTCAATTTCGTTTCGTTTTTGGGAACTGTAAACGAGATATTCGTAAAACCTTTCTCAGACGTGTTCTGGATTATCATATCCACGTTTATACCGTTTTCCGCCACAAGCGAAAAAACCTGCGCGGCGATGCCAGGTTTATCCGGCAGGTGAGACAAGGTTATTTTTGCCTGGTTCCTGTCATACGCCACGGCAGACACAAGAACGTCTTCCATCTCTTTTAGTTCTTCGGTCACAAGTGTCCCCTCTCCATCGGTAAAACTTGATTTTACATATATCGGCATGTTGTATTTTTTCCCGAATTCGACAGACCTCGTTTGCAAAACCTTTGCGCCAAGGCTTGCCATCTCCAGCATCTCGTCGAACGATATGGCATCTATCCGCCGAGCGTTGGGCGCTATGTTCGGGTCTGTGGTGTATACCCCGTCTACGTCTGTATATATTTCACACATGTCCGCCTTTAACGCCACCGCAATGGCCATGGCAGAAGTGTCTGACCCGCCGCGACCTAACGTGGTTACATTGCCGGTCTTCTCGTCTACGCCCTGAAAGCCTGCCACCACGGCTATTTTTCCTTCGCCTAACGTGCGGCGCAACCGCTCACCCGTTATCTTGCGTATTCTCGCTTTCATATGAACGGCGTCGGTTATCATGCCGATCTGCCGGCCGGTGAAAGATTCTGCCGGAACACCCATCCCGTTTAGCGTAATTGACAAAAGCGCCGCAGACACACGCTCCCCCGAACTCATGAGAAGATCCATCTCCCGTTCCGGCGGCTCGGTTGAGAGTTCGTTGGCATATTCTACCAGCCGGTCGGTCTCCCCAGACATGGCGGAGACAACAACAACCAGCCCGTTACCTTTTTTGCTGGCGCGTGCCACACGTTTTGCAACGTTCTGTATCCGCTCAACAGAGCCAACAGACGTGCCGCCATATTTTTGTACTATAAGCGCCATCTTCCCTACCGTTGCCCCTCGATAAAATATTCAGACAACTCTATGCCGCGATCAAACGTTAACGGCGAACTATCCAAAATCCGCTCGTCAAACGATTCGGCACCCTCGCCAGTAAGTTTCGGATATATGGCGAACGGCACTTTATCTGTCGTATGCGTTTTTATGGCAAGCGGCGTAGGATGGTCTGAGAGCGCCATCACCCTGAAATCGCCCATCGCTTTCAATCCTTCCACAACGGGGCCAACAACCTTTGCGTCAAAATCTTCTATCGCCCGCACTTTATAATCGAGCGACCCGGCATGCCCAGCCTCGTCTGGCGACTCTACATGCAGATACACAAAATCGACCCTTTTTAGCGCGTCAAGGCAGGCGTTTGCCTTCCCCTCGTAATTGGTATCTATCCACCCCGTAGCACCCGGAACGTCTATCACTTCCATTTTGCCGCACGTCGCTATGCCGCGCATAAGGTCAACGGCCGTTATCACAGCGCCGTTTAGCCCGTGAACATCTTTAAACGCAGGCATTGTTGGTGCCGCGCCCTGGCCCCAGAACCAGACGCTGTTCGCTTCCTTTTTACCCTCGGACTTGCGCTTTTTATTTACCGGATGATTTTTTAACACCATCTGCGCCTCACCCATCAACTGCTTTAAAAAGTCTGACTGCGGAAGATGTTCCCGTATGTTCTGGTCTGATATATCGTGCGGCGGCGTAAGTTTTAATTTGTCGTCGCCACCTTTCCAAACCATGAGATGCCTGTAAGACACACCCGGATGAAACGAGATTTTATTATCACCCAACTCTTTATTCAACGTAGCGATAAGCTCTTTTGCGTCTTCAGTTTCTATATGGCCCGCCGAGAAATCTTCCATCAACACGCCATCGGCCACCGGACGCAATGACACCAGGTTACACCGAAACGCTATATCGCCTTCGGCAAGGTCAACCCCCATAGCGGACGCTTCCAAGGGTGCCCTGCCCGTATAACATTGCGGCACGTCGAAACCTAAAATCTCCATGTTGGTTACGTCGGAGCCTGGCTCATACCCGCTTGGCGTGTTGCTAACGGAACCTGCGGTTCCCTCGCGCGCCAGGAAATCGAGATTAGGCGTTTTAGCCATCATGAGCGGGGTTTTGTTGTCTCGCTCCGGTATTAAAAAATCTGGCATCCCGTCGCCCAGCAAAATTACATATTTACTTTTTCTCATCACTATATGTTGTCTCGCTCCGGTATTAAAAAATCTGGCGCAACACCGCCTAACAAACCCGCATATTTACTTTTTCTCATCGCTATATAAAAAGCTATTCTCCATTTTCTATTCTTATCACCACCGCAGGGGCCGAACAGATGTCAAACCCGTTTATATTATCTATCGCCACGTTAAGGTCTGCCTCTTTTGCCGTGTGCGTTTTCATCACGACGCTAACCGGCTTTTCCACTCCCTTGCCACGCTGAATCATCGAGGCGATAGATATCCCCCGCTCGCCCAACGCCCCGGATAGTTTTGATAGCACACCCGGCATATCCATTACCGTGAACCTTAAATAATATTGCGTCGTCACTTCGCCTATCGACCGTACTTTTATTTTTTTCATAGCCGCTAAAGGCGCGTTCATAGGGCAAGACGCCACGGCTGAACCTGCAACAATTTTTCTTGCGATATCTATCACGTCACCCATTATGGCAGACGCCGTAGGGCCAGCCCCCGCGCCCGGCCCAACCAGCATGTTCACGCCACAAAAATCACCGTCTACCTCGACTGCGTTTAACGCACCAGAAACTTTGGCAATAGGCGTGTTCTCCGGCACCATGGCAGGGTGAACACGAACATCTATGCCGCCATCAACCCTTTTAGCTATAGCCAAAAGTTTTATCCGATACCCGAACTCGCACGCCATGGCGATGTCTTCCGGGGTTATGCCGGTTATTCCTTCAACATATATATCGTCAAAATCGACAGGCGTTTTAAAAGCCAACGCCGCCAATATCGCTGTTTTGTGGGCCGAGTACGTTCCTTCTATATCAAAAGCCGGGTCCGCCTCGGCATATCAAAGCTTTTGCGCGTCTTTTAAAATTTAGTCAAAAGCCCCGCCTTCGGCTGTCATGCGCGAGAGAATATAGTTTGCCGTGCCGTTAACAATGCCGTGGATGGAATTTATCCTGTTACCGGCAAGCGAACCTTTAAGCGAACTTATGATAGGCACAGCTCCGGCTACCGCCGCTTCATATCCTATTTCAACGTTATTCTCCTCCACCGCCCTGAAAACCTTTTCACCATGCAGGGCTAGCAGATATTTGTTTGCGGTAACGATATGTTTTTTATGCTCTACCGCCTTTAACGCAAGGGCGAGCGCAGGCTCTTCGCCACCCATAACCTCAACGACGATATCTACCTCGTTTGAATTTACAATCTCAAAAGGATCTGCCGTGAGCATCGAATCGTTTAAAATATCGGGTCTTTTTCTTGCAAGGTCACGTACGGCTATCTTTACCACCTCGATATCAGCGCCAACACACGAGGCGATTTCATCACCCCTATCTCTTAAAAGGCGTATTACGCCCCCTCCAACAACTCCGCAACCGATTAAACCCAGCCTTATCTTTTTCACTATTTACCCTTGAACAAAGATTCTTTTATGCCACGCACAGCCTGCCTTATGCGATGCTCGTTTTCTACCAACGCAAACCGGACGAAGTGATCTCCGCCGTCGCCAAAACCTTTGCCGGGCGACACGGCGACCTTTGCCTCTTTTAAAAGCTTTTTCGAAAACTCTACAGAACCCATCGCCTTGAACTCGTCCGGTATCTCAGGCCACACAAACATGGTAGCCTTCGGTTTTTCAACCTTCCAGCCGATTCTGTTCAGCCCGTCAACAAGAACGTTCCTGCGAGACTCATAGACCCGCCTTATATCTTCAACACAATCTTGCGGCCCGTTTAACGCAATGATGGAAGCTATCTGTATCGGCTGAAACATGCCGTAGTCGAGATAACCTTTTATTCGTTGCAGCGCCTCCACCATGTCCGGGTTGCCCACGCAAAAGCCGACACGCCAGCCTGGCATGTTATATGACTTTGACAATGTAGAAATTTCAACAGCCACCTCTTTTGCACCAGGAACTTCGAGTATGGAAGGCGCTTTATATCCATCGAACACAATTTCAGAATACGCAAGGTCGTGTATGACCATCACGTCGTGTTCCTTCGCAAACGCTATAACCTTCTCGAAAAACGGAAGATCCACACACACAGTCGTCGGGTTGTGCGGGAAGTTTATTATCATCGCCTTCGGCCTCGGCCACGACCTCTCAAACGCCTGTTTCAGGTTCTCAAAAAAATCGGCGTCATTAGACAAAGGCACGCTTATCACGTCTCCGTTGGCTATCACCACGGCGTATGTGTGTATCGCATAGGTCGGCGACGGCACAAGCACAGAATCGCCCGGTGAGATGATCGCCAGCATAAGGTGGCTCAACCCCTCTTTTGACCCGATGGTAACAATGGCCTCGGTTTCAGGGTCTAAGTCTATATCGTATTTCCGCTTATACCAGGCACAGATGGCGTGGCGCAGTTTTGTTATCCCGCGACTTGCAGAATATCTGTGATTCGGCGGTTTTCTGGCCGCTTCCACAAGTTTATCTACAATATGATCGGGCGTCGGCATATCCGGGTTGCCCATGCCAAAATCGATTATATCCTCGCCTGCGCGACGCGCCTTGGCACGCAACGCCGTAACCTCCGCCAAAACATACGGCGGCAAACGCTCTATCCGCGCAAATTTTCGTTTCTCAGTCCTTTTTTCCACATTGCACCTAAATAACGGAAAGTATTATGCAAATTAGCATAATTTGATATGTTACCCTCAGTTACAGTTGGTTTGCAATTTTTCTGTTAGAAAAGCTGAAAATCAGGCTTTAGTCGGCAAGTTGAGCCGCCACATATCCCTTTTTAAGTTCCGTGAAAAGCAGGCAGGCGATACAATACACCGGCAATTAAATCCTGGCTAATAAATAAGGCGATATATGGACGAGACAATCACGGGGACAAAAAAGGTCGGCATATTTAAGCGGCTATATAACTGGGTGCTAAGCTTTGCCGATTCCCCTTTTGGAACCCCTGCTCTTTTCATTTTCGCCATGGTGGAATCTTCTTTTTTTCCGATACCGCCAGACCCGCTTCTTGTCGCTATGTGTCTTGGCGCTCCTGCGAGGGCAATCTGGTTTGCCACGGTTTGCACAACCGGTTCCGTTATCGGCGGCGCGTTAGGTTATGCCATCGGGTTTTATTTTATAGACTCGATCGGCATGAAGATAATAGAACTCTACGGACTTTCCGGGAAATATGACGACATCAGGGTGCTGTATGAAGAATGGAACGCGCTCATAGTGCTTGTGGCGGGTTTGTCACCCATTCCATACAAGGTTTTCACCATAGCGGCCGGAGCTTTTAAGGTGAACTTTTTTACTTTCGTAATAGCGTCTATCGTCGGGCGCGGTTTGCGCTTTTATATAGAAGGCTTCATGATTTACCATTACGGCCCGCCTATAAGAAGTTTTATCGATGCGAACATAACAAAACTTTCATGGACGTTTGCCTTTCTGCTGGTTGCAGGTTTTGTGGCTATAAAAGTTTTTGCAGGGTAAGTTTTTTTGTTTGAGGTAAAGAGTGCAAAACTCATGGACGCCTAAAAAAATAGCGACATATTTTTTGGCGATTTCCGCCATTTTCATTTTTCTTGTGGCTGGAAGTATCCTTGCTGTAAAAAGCCTGTTAGCGTCCGGTGCCGCTAAAACTATGGCTGAGAAGGCGATCTCAAACGCGGTTGGCGGCGATGCTTCTTTCGGCTCGTTGATTATCGATCCTTCCGGTAAAATAAGCGGTTCTGATTTTTCTGTTTCACCTCCCGGCGGGCAACGCCTTACCATAGAAAATTTTGATATAGACATCGACCTGTCAAAAATTCTTGAATGGAAAATTCTTGTTCGTAGCGTAACGATAACAAAACCCGCCGTTACGATAACCCCCGTACCAACAACAACCGATGAAGGAGTGGCGGAGAAACCAGGCGACCAAAAGCCAAGCGCTCCTTTTATTCCTCCCATCCCTGTTGAAATAGAAACTTTTAAAGTCGAGGGGTTATCTTTCGGCCACATCAAAAAAGACGGCGCACTGTTTTTACGCGGCATATCGCTCTTATCGTCATTAAAACTTACGTCTTCAGGCGTGTGGCTAAAAGCCTCTCTGACAACAGATAAAACGGCAAGGCTGTTAATATCAGAAAAAGGGAGGGAGGCGGGGTTTCTTCCCAAGGTTAAAATAAGCATAAGCTTGAACGGCGATGGTAGCTGGAAACTGAAAAGCGACATAAATCTTTTGGCGCAAACATTGCGCGGATTTCACGAAAACACACCAAGAAACTTTGCCATAACAGCCTCCGCTAACGGTAAAAATATATCATCAGGCGAGGCGACAATAGAAATATCCGCCAACAAAAAAGTTGATATAAACCTGTCTGCATCGTGGGCCAAAAATGAAAACGGATGGGGATTTAAAGTTAACCCATCGGGGCTATCTCTTGACACAGGCTGGCTTGCAGGCTTTGCAGGCGTTATAAACGCCGAAGGCAAACTAAACGTAGGCAACTTCTCTGCCGCAGGCTTTTACAACACCGCAACGGGAGCGATATCGGTAACCGACGTAACAGCCGAAGCAAATGCGCTAATAGCGGAACTTGAAACTTACGACATAAAAATTCCGCAAGGCGGCAAAATAAAACTCAGGCTAGACAGGCTCTCCCTCACACCTGAAAAAGTGGAAGGGGTGGCAATGGTAGAAGTTTTTGCGCCCCAATTAATTACGGCCGGGTTTGAGTTTAAATCCATGCTGGTAAACGCTAACGCCGATATAAGAAACGTAATCGGCAATGCCGTTACAGGTTTAGCCGAAGTCACCATCACGATGGATAGCGCGGGCGTTGGTGATTTTACCGTTCCTCACATACGGCTCGCTACTTCTGCAACCGGCGATTTTACCGCCGGAGATTTTACTGAAGCAAAAGTTGAGGCTTCTGTAAAAGATCATGTTACGGCTCTTGTTGAAGGATCGCTAAAAAACTTTGGTCGGGACTTTTTTAACATTACAGGCAGGGTTCACGCTGATTTGAAGCGGTTAATAAAGCTACCTCCAAGCGATATGCTGACCCCAGTAAAGATAGATAGCGGCGAGATAAACCTTGAACTTAACGCAAAAGGAAAAGCAGGCGACGCCTGGAAAAACGCGGACGCAAACTTTAACATCACGGCCAGGGTTGACGATATATCTGGAGAAACAATAGACAAGACTCCGGTAATTTTTGATTCGGCCAATATAACGGCAAAAATCACCGGCGCGTTAAAAGGAGAGTTAAAGCCTCGCGACATAGTCGCATCACTTGATATCTCGGCCAAAAAGCTTGCAGTTAAAGGCATTGCAAGCACAACGCCTTTAGCCATCCACGCTACTTTTAACTCCGGAAAACCTGAAGATAAAAAATTCACTGCTACCGCAAAATTTTCCGCCGAATCGATAAAATCACACGGCGTCGACAGGCCACAAGGCTCAGGTTCCTTGATTGCCGATATATCTATTAACACGGAAGTCGACAATTTTAAGGCAAACATTATTGGCTCAAACTTCGATTTGGCCATGTTAAAAAACCTGCCTTCAAAAATTAAAAGCGCGAACGGTATTTTAAGTTTCAAAGTAAGCGGTGAAGGTAAAATTCCCAAATCGCCTGCCGACATAAAATATCCTTTGCCATTCGACGCGTCTGCAAACATAAAACTTGCGGATGGAATTTTTACGATAGCAAAACCTGCCATCGTGATCTCCGGAGTTGATCTTGACATAAAAGCTGACACCATTGGAAACGACGCTACCTTAAAAGCAGGAGTGTGGATAAAGGAACTTAAAAGCGAAGAACTTTTCGGGCCCACCACGCTCGACCCTTCGGTTGAAATTGACGCAAGCCTTGAGAATGGTAAAAAACTTCACATAGACTGGTTCCTGATGGACACGCCGGAGCTTGGCTTCGTAAACTCGCTCGATGGTTATATAGACGGAATAGACATAGACAAAGCCGTCGCCAACGGCATAGACGCCCGCTATGTTTACGATTATCTCACGCTCAACCTTACGAACTATTTTTCCATCGCGCTTGATGACCGGCAAAAGTTTTTAACACAAATGGATCTGCAAGGCGACACGGCAATGGAGTTATCGCTCGCAACCGAAATAGAAAAACCTGACGGCAACAAACTTTTGCGTATTAAAGGAGATGCTGAGTTTAACCATATAACGGTTCGGCGCGATGGCGAAACGATTGTGAGCGACCTCTCTGGCAAAACTCCTTTTACCAAAACTCTCCGCTTCGGAAGAATGAAAGACAATGCGCCCAAAGCACCAGCAATCGCACGCAATAAAAGTGTGCGCGAAATGTCATTTTTTGAATCTATCCGCAAAACTGGCGGTGCCCAAAAAAGTGTGATGGCAAAATTCATAAAGGCGGGGCCGGTTACACTTAACGACATACTGCTCGATTTTTATTTCAAGGAATCACGGCTCGGCATAGATTATTTTAAAACAGACATTTTAGGCGGGGGGCTAACCGGCTCTTTTCAGGTTAAACGTGACGGAGAACTTTACATCTTAAAAACGGCGGAGAAATTTGCGGGGCTTAACCTGCGCCACCTTGTTAAAAAGCAATTAGGCTTAACTGAAAAGGAAAGTGAGGTAGACGGTTCAATATCTATTGAAATATCTTTTGAGGGGGACGACAACGTAAAAGAGATAGATATTTACGGCATCAACGCGTTTTTGAGCCTCTCCAGAATCGGCGCAAAAGCAATTGACCGGCTTTTGAAGTTTTTTGACCCTAAAGAGAGTTCCCCCGCCGTAGCATCCGCCAGAACGGTTTTGAAATTCGCAAAACCGTCGAAGGTAGATATCGCGATAAAACGGGGCAATCTTTCTGTTTCTATGGATCTCGAATACGCCCCGCTACTTGGCGGCGCAAAAGTAAAAATGCCGATAATAAAACGTGCGCCAATAAACAGCCTTGCAAATTTTTCTGCCATCAAGAAACAGCTTGCAAAGCTATCCGCCCTGAAAACGGCTATGCGGGCCGTTGGCGCTACACACATATTTATAGATGAAGATGGCGCTGTAAAACTGCAATAACGCCCGCACACGCGCCCCGTTCCCCCCTTTAAAACTTGACAGGAAACCACTCCGCGTTTATTCTGAATTTATCGGTCGCACAGGTGGAACAGCCACTCTTTATATTGAAATTAAAGGAGTTATAGTTATGGTGTATTGCATATACAAAGTCAATTCAACTGGCGAATATTCTTACGACGTAGATTCAAAATTTCCTAACTCCACCCGGCAGGGCTACACTATTTTAGAATGTGGCCTGAAAACCCGCAAAGAGGCAGATGCAAGGCTGGCCGAAGTTAAAAAAGAGCAGGCAGGCAAATAGCTGATCCGCAAAAGACACCCCCTATATAGAAAGTTTCTTACGCACACCCTCTATCATCGTTGACTTTTTATCCTGATTAAGCTAACGTATCATGCTTTTCAGTCCGGATTAGCTATTTTTTCATGTACATACAGGAGGGTTAAACCATGGCCAAGGTACTCGAAGGCCCGGGAATGGAAATCTTCAACAAATGGGGCATCAGAACTCCCCGTCATGTTGTCATTTCCACGTCCGAACAGATCGAATCACTCGTCCAGTCCAACCAGTGGATGCGAGAGTGCAAAATGGTTGTCAAAGCCCATGAGGCTTTAGGCTCTCGCATGAAGCTGGGCCTTGTTAAAATCGACCTGGATATAGATCAGGCAGTTTTGGCGGCTAAAGAAATTCTAGGTCGCGAGGTGCAGGGGCTTGTGATTTCCCAAGTCATCATCGCCGAAATGCTTTCCCACGACGAGGAATATTATCTTGCCGTAACGTCAAACCGCGAAGGCGCGGAGATTTTAATGGCAAAATTCGGCGGCATCGAAGTTGAAGATAACTGGGAGAAAATCGCCCGAACGTTTGTTGAAGTAGGCGAAAAGCCAACCGATAGCCAGCTTGAAAAATGTGCGAAAGACGCAGGCTTCACAGGCGAGCTCATAGAGAAGATGAAAAAATTCGCTTCACGTCTCTATGAATGCTACGACAACGAAGATGGCAACTACATGGAGATTAACCCTCTCATCATAAACCCGAACGATGGAAAACTTTGCGCTCTCGACGCCGTTATCATCCTGGACGGTGACGCCAAGTTCCGCCATCCTGACTGGAACTTTTCGTTTGCCTCCGAGTTCGGCAGGTCATACACCGAAGCCGAAGAGCAGATAATGGAAATAGACAGCCGCGTTAAAGGCTCTGTAAAACTTATAGAGATACCGGGCGGCAAGGTTGCCCTTCTGCCGGCAGGCGGCGGCGCTTCTGTTTTTTATTCCGACGCGGTTATCGCCATGGGCGGCACCATTGCCAACTACTCTGAATATTCAGGCGATCCGCCGGCATGGGCCGTTGAAGCGCTGACAGACAAGGTCTGCTCGCTCCCTGGCATAACAGATATTATCGTTGGCGGCGCAATTGCAAACTTTACCGACGTTAAAGCAACTTTCACGGGCATTATCTCAGGATTCAGAAAAGCCAAGGAACAAGGCAAGCTTGACAACGTAAAAATCTGGGTTCGCCGTGGCGGACCCAACGAAGCCGTTGGCTTGGAGTCTATGCGTAAACTTGTTGACGAAGGTTTTGATATTCATGTTTACGACAGGTACACACCCCTGACGGACATAGCCAAGTTCGCTTTAAAAGGGGAGGATAACTAAGATGAGCATCGTAGCTAACGAAAATACAAGAGTTGTAATCATGGGCGGCCCGGCCGCTGTTTCCGCCGCTAAACGGATGGCGGAGTTTTCCTACCTTTGCGGGCAGGAATTCCAGGTAACCGCTTTTGTTTTCCCGCCGGACGCCGGCAAGACGGCAGAGGTTCCTTTTGGTTCGCAGTTCCTTGCCATTCCGATTTACAAGACGTTAGAAGAAGTTACCACCGCGCACCCTGAAACAAACACATGTCTCGTTTATATCGCTCCTAACCGCGCCTACAAAGGATGCATGGAAGCTTTGGATAATGACAAAATAAAGTTTGTTTCGATGATTACCGAAGGTGTTCCTGAAAGAGACGCGAAACTTCTTATCAAACACTCTAAAAAAGTAGGCAAGCTTTTGAACGGCCCGTCGTCTATCGGCGTTGTTTCAGCCGGCAAAAGCCGCTTAGGCGTTATTGGTGGCGAGTATCACAACCTGAAACTCTCCAAGCTATATCGCCCCGGTTCTTTTGGTGTACTAACCAAATCAGGCGGACTATCCAACGAGATCATGTGGCTCGTATCCCAGTTTGCAGACGGCGTCACGACAACCGTTGGCATCGGTGGCGACACATATCCTTGCACCGATTTTGTTACTTACCTAGAAGAGTTTGAAAAAGACCCGGACACCAAGTCCGTTATCATCGTTGGCGAAATGGGCGGTGACCTGGAAGAGAAAGCGGCTGAGTGGTATGCTGAAAAACCGCGCAGGATAAAACTTATCGCGGTTGTTTCCGGTTTCTGCCAGGAATCGCTCCCGAAGGGCATGAAGTTCGGCCATGCCGGCGCAAAAGAAGGCAAGCAGGGCGAAGGTAGCGCACGCGCTAAAAGCGATCTGCTCAAAAAAGCGGGCGTCATCGTACCCTCGACTTTCGGCGACTTGGGCGAAACGATCAAAAAAACCTATGAAGACCTGAAAGCTACGGGCCAGGCGGCGGTGGTAAAAGACATTTCGCCTTCCGATCTGCCTGACCTGCCGCTCAAAATTGAAGAAGCCGTTACCGCAGGCGACGTTCAGGTTCAACCGCTTTTCAAAAGCACGATAAGCGACGACCGTGGCGATGAGCCTTTATATTGCGGCTACCCGGCGAGCGAGCTTATTCAGAAAGGATATGACGTTCCACACGTTATAGGCCTTCTTTGGAATAAAAAACTTTTGTCCAATAGCGAAGCGGAAATTGTAAAACGTATTCTTATGTTGGCGGCCGATCATGGCCCTTGCGTTTCTGGCGCTTTTGCCACCATCATGGCGGCATGTGCCGGTATCGGCATGTCACAATCTGTCGCGGCGGGTCTTATAATGATCGGGCCGAGGTTTGGTGGCGCAGTAACCGGAGCGGCTACGCATTTCCGCTATGGACTGCAAAACTACCCGAATGACGTGCCGGGCTTCCTCTCATACATGAAGAAGAACGTGGGCCCTGTGCCGGGTATCGGACACCGTGTAAAATCTCTCAAGAACCCGGACAAGCGCGTTGAGGAGCTTAAACGCTCCGTCAAGGAACTCGGTTTGAGAACCCCGACTCTTGATTATGCGCTCTCCGTTGAAGCCGTCACCACCACGAAGAAGGACAACCTTATCCTTAACGTAGACGGTTGTATTGCCTGTGTGCTGGTTGATTTAGGGTTCCCGGCAGAATCGCTGAACGGCTTTTTTGTTCTGGCCCGCACAATCGGCATGATCGGACACTGGTGCGACCAGAAACGTGAAGACGGCAAACTTATAAGAATGTATAACTACCTTGTAAACTTTGCGGTTTCACGCCGGAAGGAAGTTCCTGAACGCCAAAAATAGTTTTTGGCACAGCTTTTAAAACAGTTCATAAAGACCCGGTCGCTTAACAGGTGGCTGGGTCTTTTTTTTTAAACGGCATTTTTCTGTTCAAACCAATTTGACAAATAACACTTTCGGGCTTACATAATCACCAGGGCTCGTAGTAACGCCCCCCTTTAGTGCGATGTGGCGTCCGGGTAATTTTATTTAAAACCGGCCCTGGTCAAGGGCGCGCCTTGGTTTGGCGCGGATGGAAATAAATAAAAACACTTTACTCGGACGCCTTTTTACATTGACGGCGAATGGAACGCGCCCGAAACCCAGCAAGTTTGCTTTGGGGCGATTTTTTTGGAATGGTGCATAATCCACTGGAAAGTGCCACCCGTGCATGTCGTAAATGACACCGTGGGCACTTAAAAAAAGTAGCCCCGGCAGACTGTAAAGACCGTGGGCCACCAATAAAAGTGGCACCCGCGTAAATGGTGCCCTGGCCCGGACTCGAACCGGGACGGGAGTTATCCCACCACCCCCTCAAGATGGCGTGTCTACCAATTCCACCACCAGGGCGCTATTTTTTTGCGCGTGAAACGAGAGATTATTATAAGGGGATCGGCCTGTAAGTCCACAAAATTTTTTAATAACCTGTTTTCAGGTCATAGACTCTATACGCTCCTGCGGGGTTATGATCTCGGTCAGCCTCACGCCGAATTTTTCGTTTATTACGACAACCTCACCTTTTGCCACCAGTTTTTCGTTAACAAGTATCTCAAGCGGCTCGCCCACCAGCTTGCTAAGCTCTATGACAGAACCTTGACCAAGTTGCAAAAGGTCGTTTATAAGCATCTTTGTGCGACCCAACTCAACCGATACCTGCAGTGGTATATCGATAATCCTGTCAACTTCGCTGGACACCGGCACAGAAGCTTCCTCTGCCTCATCTTCGCCATCACCTGCCGTATCAACAGAATCGGGAGCGGGTGGAGAGCTTGAGTCCGTCTCCCCGCCACCTTCGCCACCGCTTGCCTTTCGCAACATGTCTTTTTGTTGCGCCAAGTCTTCTGCCGCTGCGGCCCACAGGTCTTCTTCGTTTTCAGTGCTTAGTTCATCATCAGCCATTGCTTGTTCCCGAATTGTTTATTAATTTTGTTCGGCTTTTTCAATCTCAGGCATTACAGGATCTACCTTGCTAGAGCCCGCCCTTGGGATAACCCTGGTAAGTTTAACCGCCTTGTTGCCTTTAACGACGCCTGGCACCCCCATAAACTTCGTGATACCGCCAACGCTTATCGCCATTTCATCATCTACATCGTTATCGAGCGCTATTACGTCGCCAATGTTCATATTTATAAAATCCCTGCTGAGCACTTTTGCGCTACCCAGTTCCACAACCACTTCGACATAGCCTCCGAGAGCCTCTGTTTAAGCCTTCGTATCCATGCCTGGTCAACTTCAAGCTGGTCGCTCTGGAAGCCTGCACGCAGTTTGCCGATAATAGGCTCTATGGTGGAATATGGCAGGCAAACCGTTAAGGTTCCGTTTATCTGGTCAAGCTCAACCTCGAACATAACCACAACCACAACATCCGTTGGCGGAACAATGGCGGCAAACTGAGGGTTAACCTCGGATCTTACAAAGCTCATCCTTACGTTATGAACCGGTATCCAGGCCTGTTCCATATCCTCCAAAACCATGTGCACTACCTTTTTAATCATCCTCTGCTCGATGGCTGTAAAATCGCGACCTTCGATTTTCATTTTAGATTCACCGGTACCGCCGAAGAAGGTGTCTACCAGTGCAAAAACAAGTTTGGACTCAGCCACAAGAAGCGCAAATCCGCGCAGAGGTTCTATCCTGAAAATGTGAAGCGAAGCCGGAACAGGAAGCGACTTTACAAACTCGCCAAACTTTACAGTGTCGGTAGAAACGGCGGAGACATCTAGCACCTTACGCAATGCAGATGAGAGAGAATTGCGGAACAGCCGTGAAAAACGCTGGTTTATGATGTCAAGCGTAGGCATCCTGCCACGGATAATACGCTCCTGGCTTGTGAGGTCATAGGCTACTATGCCGGAATCGTCGGCAACATATTCTGCCTCGGTTTCAATCTCGCCGTCGGAAACACCCCGTAACAGGGCGTCGACTTCTTCCTGGGACAAGACCTGGCTCATAGCCCTACTTCCTTCAAAAACCGCAAGTTACTCATGTTATTGTACCACGAACTCCGTAAAAAACAGATCCCGCACAACACCTGTGCTTACTATAGCGTTAACCCTTTTAATTAACTCCATTTTAAGGTCATACTTGCCCTGCACCGTTAATATTTCTTCAGGCGTTTTGCTCGATAGTACCGTGATAACAGAGTCCTTTATCTGTGGCCCACGGTTTTTTATCTCCTCTGCAACACCTTCGGTGGAAAGCTGTAACACCACAACCACCTTAAGATATCTATTCATATCACCTGCAAGGTTAACTATGAAGGGGTCAAGCTCATGCGTTACGCCAAGTGAAAAATCGTTCTGCGCGGCGGCCTCTTCCTCGGCCACTTGGTCGACGGGTTTAGATGCCTCTGTTCCGCCTCCCTTTAAAAGAAAGAAATAGGCGGCCCCACCACCTGCAATAACCAGAACAAGAAGGAGAATGATGATTATTTTCATCTTCCCGCCTCCCCCTGGTGGTGACCCGGCTCCCGCTTCTTCCACCTCTTCTATGACTTCTTCTTCAGCCATGCCTCAATCCTCCATGGTTTGAAATCATCTTTCCGCCTCCTGCACGAGGATTATATCTATCCTGCGGTTGCGGGCGCGGTAGTTTTCACTTAAGTTCCTTACAAGTGGTTTTGTGTCTCCATAGCCTATAGCTCGGAGCCTCGCAGGTTTTATCTGCGTTTCGTCTATGAAAAATTGCATGACGCTTGCCGCTCTCGTAGCGGAAAGTTCCCAGTTGGATGGAAAACGGCGCGTAGATATCGGAACATTATCTGTGTGCCCTTCTATTACGAACATGGTGTTTGAAAATCTCATCACCGAACTTAACCGCCGTAACGCAGGTTTCAGTTTTGGGCTCATTTTAGCTGATCCGGGTGCAAAAAGAGACTCGCCAGGTAATGAAAAAACAAGGCTCGGCCCGCGTTTTTTAATCGTTACGCCGGAAATCAGCAATGCATTCAAGAGACTTTTGTATTCCGGCACAAAATTTTTATCTTTTTTGTTAGCCTGTTGCGCTTGTAAAAACTCAAGAAACTTTTTAAGTTCAATGGGCCGCACATGAACCAGGCGTTGATGAGAAGGGCGCTCCATAGGCATGGAGTCCGTAAGCGACAATGGGCCAGCGCCACCTACGAAGGCTGTAAACATGTCTTTTAACGTTTTGTCGTCAATCGCCGACATCGAAAACATAAGAACGAAAAAAGTAAGCATGAGAGACAGAAGGTCGCCGAACGTCACCATCCAGAACTCGCTGTCAAATTCCTCAATCTCTTTTTTCTTCTTTTTCTTCTGCGCAACAGCTATAGCCATTACATTTCCTCTTTTACGAACTTAACAACCCAAGCTTGTAAACTATCCGTATATGATCGTTTGCCTGTATACGAGCCTGCGTATCTTCCGGAAGAGTCGCAAACACGGCGCCATACCCGGCAATTGAAACCCGTTTTTTATTCACTTTTCCACTTTTTATAAGCTTTCGCGCCACAAACCCGGACCTTGCTATTGTAAGGTCCACAGGTGTGGCAAAGCTATCGCTCCATGCAATTTTTTCACTTGTGTAAGACTCCACGGAAAAACGCCCGGGAAGTCTTTTAACAAGATCCGCAAGAGCGTCTAAAACCTCACTTCCCTTTGATGTAAGGTGTACGGTTCCTTCATCAAACAAAAGTGCGCTTTGCAAAGTCAGCTCAAGCCCGCCTTTGGTTATTTTACTTTGGGTTTTTTTTCCCATATCTTTTGCGACCACAAATTGCTCAAACTTGTCGAGCATCATGCTCATTGTCACCTGCTTGTCGGTTACAGGCGAATATTTAGCCACAACGCCTTTCACTCCCTTTTTTAGCGACATAGGCGATATGCCGCCTTGAAGGGCGCCTAACGTACCGATAAGGGAACCTAACGCCGCCTTGCGTTTCGGGTCGGATGGAACGGAGAGAGAGTTTAACACGATGAAAAACGCCAGAATAATCATCATGAGCGTAACGTTCATCAGGTTCTGCATGTCGCCGCGCTTGTCTTTAAGCGATGTATGTCGTTTATAGAACATCATCAGTCAAACTGGCTCTCTCTTAGTTTCGGTAGCAAGAACACATGTAACTTCTGTTCG
>JAJRTC010000097.1 GCA_024278445.1 Nitrospirota bacterium | reverse complement strand
TACGTCGAGGGGAAGACTGACACGCTCGGTTCTGCCGTCGGAGTTTTGCTGGGTACGCTCATTTATGTTTCACTTGGTCTGCCCGGATATTCTATGCTGTTTTTCTTTGTCTTTTTTTCGATATGCGCTACCAGCATTTCCGGGCGGTTCAGGGGGCAAGGGGAAAAGTACGGGTTTCGCAAGGCAGGAGCCGTGCTTGCCAACATTGCTCCTTCTGCCCTGTTTGCATTAGCGGCGCTTTTTTCTAATGATCCTTTTGATTTTATCGTAGGGTTTTGCGCCTGCCTCGGCGCGGCATTGTCGGACACTATTTCGTCAGAACTAGGGCAGGCGAGGGAGCCACAACCTTTTAACGTCGTTACATGGGAGTTGGGTTTAGCCGGTGACGATGGAGCCGTGTCGTTTGTGGGGTTGGCATACGGGCTTTTTGCCGCGTGGTTTTTTGCCTGTATTGCGTTTTTGGCGGGGCTCATTACCTTATGGGCCACTCTGGCAGTGCTGACAGGCGCCTTTGTCGGAAATCTTATAGACACCTGGCTTGGCGGAACAATGGAAAGCAAGGGGGTTTTGAATAACGATCAGGTTAACGCGTGGGGTTCTTTCATGGGGGGCGCTGTATCAGCTCTTTTAAGTGTCGCCTTCCTGTGAAATATCAGAACAGGTTCGGGGTTTCGTTAAACGAGAAAAAACCTTTTTCAAACTTTACGTTTTGCCGAACATCGGCCCATTTGATCTCGGCTTTGCCCCCGTTTAGTGGAAATGACACCGTGACGGAACGCACATAGGGGGCGACAGGCCCGGTTGCTCTCTCCCCGAAGGTTAATGTAGCTTCCCTGCCGGCGTATGTATAAAAAGATATTTTATCCACCGCCTTTGTGTATTCAATTTCCATTTCAGGAACCACCGTGCTGACGATTTTTTTACCGTTACGCAGAATCGCCTTGTCTATTTTATCAAACTTTGGTGGCGCTCCGGTAATCATGGAGCTTATCAGCGCGTATGGTGCCTTAAACCCTGCAAGTGAAATAAACCCGTCATGCGGTTTCTTACTTATCTTTTTTTCTCCGGAGGATGTGTTTATGTCGATAATTTTTTCGCCGTCGCAAGCTGTCGCCCATGTGGTTCGCCCCACCATGTCTATTATTTCTATTCTAAAATCGTTACCGTCTATGGCGAGAAAAATAAAGCCAGTATAGCTGTTTTGTCCGCTTTTAATATGGATCTCCCCGGAACCTGATGTGGGTGGGTAGTTTGCGATAAGGAAACCTTGAAGCTCCCGATTTGCGGTATCCTTGTTTATCTTAATCCCTGCACATGAAATCGTAAAAATAGCGACCATGAACAGCGGGATGTAAAGGGTTAATGTTTTTCGGCTTATCGCTTTTCCCCTTTGTCGGATATTTTTGCCTCAATGGCTTTAAGCTTCTTTTTAACAGGCTCCCTGTCTACCCCGTGGGCGTCATCCTGATCGGCGCTAAGTGAGCGTTCATAAGCGTTTTTTGCCGCTTTCAGGTTATCGAGAGAGGCATATACGTCACCTAAATGTTCCAGCACAGTCGGGTCTGGCGGGATATTGCGCACGGCAAGCAAAAGTTGTTTTAATGCTTCTTTTAACCGTCCTTGCTTGTAATATATCCACCCCAGCGAATCGATAAAATATCCGTTGTCAGGTTCAAGTTCCAGCGCCTCCATTATGTGTTTTTGGGCGGTTTTAAGGTTTGTTCCCTGTACGGCGTAGATGTAGCCTAAATAGTTTAGTGCGTTTGCGTGTTTCGGGTTAAGTTCGACAGCTTTTTTCATAACTTCAATGCATTTGCCATACATTTCCATCTTTTCATAAGTTACGCCCAAGAAAAAATAGTATTTGCCTGTCTTGTCGTTAAGGCTTATCGCCTTGAGAAAAGATTTTTCGGCCGCTTTGTTGTTTTGCAGTTTGTTGTGCAAAAGCCCGACGAAATATTGCAGTTCAGGGTCGTTAGGGTTCAGGGCAGATGCTGTTTCGGCAAATTTCAAGCCCTCCTGCGTATTTCCCTGCTTTTCGTAAAGCTCGGCTATTTTCAAGTGGATATCTTTTGCATCCTTGTCTCCGTCATCTGCAAGTTTTTTCCATGCTTCTATAGCCTTGTCGATAAGCCCTAAACGTTCATAGATTGTGGCTATGTAATAGGCTATTTTCCGGTCGTCCTTTTTTGCCGCACGGACGAGCTGAAAATGATGCAGAGCTTTGTTATATGCGTCTGTGTCGTTTGCTATTTCCGCCTGACGCCAGTACGTTATGCCAAGTTTCAAGTGGATGGCCAGGTCTTCCGGTTCGCGGTCGGCCAGTTCTTCATATTCCCCGATAGCTTTATCGTACGACTCCATGGCGATATATGTTTCGGCCAGCCGCGTTTGCATATTTTCATCTCTTGGGTTGCCTTTAAGGTATCTTTTGTATATTTCAACCGCCTTGTCGTGTTTTTTCTGGGCTCGGTATACAAGCCCCAACCCGTCATATCCCTTGGAGAATGTAGGATGCTTTTTTATCAGCTCCTTGAAGATGGCTTCCGCTTCGCTCCAGCGTTTCATGGAACCTAATACGCGGCCCTCGTAATAAAGCCCCAATGCGTCATCGGGATATTTTTTGTTGAAGATTTTTAATGTTTTTAGCGCTTCGCTCCCGCGTTTGCTTTGCAGGTAGGAAACAGCAAGATAAATCCACGCTTCACGGCGCTCCGGGGCAAGCTCTACTATCCGTTTAAAATTCAGGCTGGCTTCTTTCACCCGTCCGGTGCCGGAATATATGCCGCCAAGTATGGCAAGGGCGGGAACGTGATCCGGGCTTGCTTCAAGCGTCCGTTTGGCGATTTCTTCGGCCCTGCCCAGGTTGCCGATTCTAAGTAGCAGGCCCGCAGCCCGGTCGTATCCTTTAAGAAGTGCTTCGTCGCTATCTATCGCAAGAAGGTAGTTGTCTACCGCTTCCTGATACTTGCCTTGACGCTCCGACATTAGCCCTGCCATGTAGTGGTAATACGCGCTCCCCCTGTTTTGAGGATGTTCCACCATAACGGACCTCGGCTTAACGGCTTCCTGCCGGAGTTCGATTGGTGTGTCGATTACGGGAGGTGCCGTAGCGCACGATGAAGCCAAAATCAAAAATATAAAAGGAGTAAACCTTGAGACAAATTTCATAGTTATCACTTAATCAGGCCGTTTGCCTGCAATATGCCACTAAAATAACAAGCGTTTTACTGCTTGCGGGGTAGGCTAGCTTTGCCATTACACCCTGTTTTTGTAAAAATCCCTTTCGTTACGGGTTGCGTCTTGAGCTTTTCAGGATAACTTTTTTAAATGTAGAGCGCAATTGAGAATCAGATATCTTATCTAAAGCCTCTTCCATTTCCGCTATTGCAGAGTCTGACATCGGTTTTGTTTGTTCTTGCTCGTTTTGTTTAATTTGAGGCATTTTTTTTCTGCTTTTAGCCTCAACGTTCATAACTACTTCTACCGAAGTTACGGCGTGTTTTCCTAATATTGAATTAACTTTGCTGGTTATATCGGCTTTATGGTAGCTCATGGAGTCTACCCACACAGGTTCAGCCGCCCATACGGTTAGTGTTTTGCCGGAAAGACGGGCCGGAATGGAGACGGCCGCAAGTTGCGGGCCGACAATGTTTTCCCATTGCAGTTCGATTTTTGCAAGGTTGTACAACCCGTCTCTGTCTATGGACAAGAGAAGCGATTCAATAACCGATCCTATAGCCTTGGGGCTCCTGTTTTTCTTGCTCATCAGGTTATATTCGCCCTGTTTTGCGGGGGGTTGCTTTTAGGCCTTGTTTCGTTTATTTTCATCATTTCCGGATATAACGATCAGTGAACTGCATTATATAACGAAGGGTAACGCTTACGCTTATGACTTTCCACACGGAATACCTATGGTTTAACACAAGCAAAAGGCGAGAATATGTAAATATAACCTCAAAAGTCGAGGATATCGTTTCCGCTTCCGGTATAAAAGAGGGGATGGCCCTGGTTTCGGCCATGCATATAACAGCCGGCGTGTGGGTGAACGATGCCGAGAGCGGCCTTTTGGCTGATATCGACGAGTGGCTGGAGAAGCTTGCGCCCTTCGTCCCTGATTATCGCCACCACCGCACGGGCGAGGATAATGGCGACGCGCACCTTAAAAACCTCCTGATTCACTCTCAGGTGATATTGCCCATAACGAACGGTGCAATCGATTTTGGGCCGTGGCAACAGGTTTATTATGCCGAGTTTGACGGAAAACGAAAAAAACGGGTTATTGTGAAAGTGATGGGAGAGTAATCAGATGACACCGAAAAACACCCCTCTTGCCGATACGCATAAGGCTCTGGGTGCCAAAATGCTCGATTTCCACGGCTGGATGATGCCTATTCAGTACACATCGATTTTAGAAGAGCATAAAGCTGTTCGTGAGAAGGTAGGCATCTTCGACGTGTCTCATATGGGCGAGATAGAAATAAAAGGTGAGCAGGCGTTTGACCTTGTTCAGTATATAACCACAAACGACGTCTCTTTGTTAGAAGAGGGAGAAATTCAGTACAGCGCTCTTTTAAACGAAAAAGGTGGCGTGATAGACGATCTGCTTGTGTATATGGTTAGTCGCAAACGTTTCCTGCTTTGCGTAAACGCCTCTAACGCCGCAAAAGATTTAAGCTGGATAGCCGATCAGGCGCTTAGATATCCTGACGTGGAAGTCGTTAATATCTCAAGGCGTTTCGGAATGATTTCCATACAGGGGCCGAAATCTGAACCGCTTTTGCAGGCCCTGTTGCCGACTCCGCTCGCAAAGCTTGGATATTACAGGTTTTGCATTACCACCGTCGGTGAGAGCAACATTATCGTTTCGAGAACCGGATATACCGGCGAGGACGGCTTTGAAATTTTTTGTGAATGGCGCGACACTCCGGCAATATGGGAGGCTATCATGGTTAAGGGGCGTCAGTTCAGCCTGAAGCCCGTGGGGCTTGGCGCCCGTGATACTTTACGGCTTGAGATGCGTTATGCCCTTCACGGCCAGGAACTTGCCGAAAACATAACCCCTCTTGAGGCCGGCCTTTCGTGGATAGTAAGCCTTGATAAAAAAGGCGGGTTTATCGGGCGGGACGTTTTGCTGAAACAGAAAGAGGAAGGGGTGCCCCAAAAACTTGTTGGGTTTGAGGTGACGGGGCGCGGAATCGCCCGAACCGGATATGACGTATGTCATGGCGATGAAATTGTTGGAAAAGTAACAAGCGGCGCCATGAGTCCCTCGTTAAAAAAAGCTATAGGGATGGCCTACGTAAAACCTGAGTTGGCAATGGAAGGAACAGAGCTTTTTATAGACATACGCGGCAAAAAAGTTGCGGCTTTAGTGCGCCGTGGGTCTTTTGTAGAGTCGAGAGTTAAAAAAGAGGTGCCTGCGACGACATGACGTATGCGGGATTCAAAGTTAAAAATAGTTAGAAAAAGATAAACCTGGAGGGAACATGAATTTTCCTGAGAAGCTTCTTTATACGAAGGATCATGAATGGACATTGATTGAAGGTGATATCGCCGTTGTGGGTATTACCGATTTCGCCCAGAGTGAGTTAGGTGACATAGTTTTTGTGGAGACCCCGGAAGTTGGCACCAAGCTTAATGTGGGGGATAGTTTTGGCGTCGTGGAATCTGTCAAAACCGTGTCTGATCTTTACTCCCCGTTAACAGGTGAGGTGGTGGAAGTGAACGAGGCGTTGGTTGACGCTCCTGAAACCGTAAACACCAGCCCCTATGCCGACGGGTGGATTGTGAAAATAAAAATGAGCGATACGTCTGAAACCGAAAGCCTCATGAACGTGGCCGATTATAAAAGCCTTGTAAAGAAGTAAAAACGTGAGATTCATACCCCTGACAGAAAAAGATCGCAAGGAAATGCTGGCGACAATCGGCGTAAACCGGGTTGACGACCTTTTTGCGGATATTCCGGCGGAAGCAAAGCTTGACCGTCCGTTAAACATTCCCGGCCCGTTACCTGAGCGGGAACTTTTAAACAACTTTAGCATGCTTGCTTTCATGAACAAGCCCGTTTCCGGAGAACGTTCTTTTCTTGGGGCGGGCGCCTATTCGCATCATGTTCCCGTGGCTGTAGATCAAATGTTGTTAAGGGGCGAGTTTTTTACTGCGTACACGCCGTACCAGCCTGAAGTTAGCCAGGGAACGTTGATGGCCATATACGAATTTCAGACATACACTTCAGCGCTTCTTGGCATGGATATCGCCAACGCGTCTATGTATGACGGCGCGTCTTCTCTTGCCGAGGCCGTTATTATGGCAAAGAGAGTTAAGAAAAAAAACAGGGTTGTGATCTCAGGCCTTGTAGACCCTGCGTGGCGCAAGGTTGTTGAAACCTACGTTCAGGATCTTGATATCGATATAACCACAGTCGATGGTGTGAACGAAGGGGTGACGAACATAGACGAACTGTCGATAGCGGCGAATGGTTCCTCCGCAGTTGTCGTCCAGTATCCTAACTTCGTCGGTTGTATAGACGATTTGCAAGCGGTCAGGCGTGTGTGCGACGAAGCGGGGGCGCTAATGATTGTTGCCACGTCAGAGCCTGTCGCGATGGGCGTTATGACTTCGCCCGGCAAATTAGGGGCAGATATCGCCGTTGCCGAAGGACGCTCTTTTGGCGGATCGCTCTCATATGGCGGGCCTGGGCTTGGCATGTTCGCGACGAAACAGAAATGGGCAAGGCAGATTCCGGGAAGGCTCGTTGGCAAAACAAACGATGTAGATGGCAAACCGGGTTATGTTCTGACGCTTGCCACAAGGGAACAGCATATAAGGCGCGAAAAGGCGACGTCAAACATCTGCTCCAATCAGGCGTTATGTGCCACCGCCTCAGCGATACACTTAAGCCTGCTTGGCAAAAACGGATTGCAGGAGATGGCGCTAAAAAATATGACGGCCGCAAAATATCTCGCGGGAAAAATATCGTCGTTAAACGGTTTTGAGTTGGCGTATAAAAGGCCATTCTTCAATGAGGTCGCAATAAAAATTCCGGCTCCGGCGGAAACGATAAACAAAAAACTTGCGAAAGATGGATTCGTTGGCGGGTTTGACCTGTCTAAAACTTATCCGTCTATGGGTGATTCGATGCTGTTTTGCGCTACCGAGTTGCACGCAAAAAATGATATAGACGCGCTTGCAGATGCGCTGTCAGGTTTTGAGGTGTAAAAAAAATGTCGACACAATATCAACGCGGTTTGGCTTTTACTGAAGAAGAAATTTTTGGGCGTGGTTCGCCGGGCCGTAGCGGGGTAGATTTCTCCGATGGCGGTTTTGAGGATATAGCCGACCCGGCGAAGATGTTGCCGGCAGGTTATGTTCGTGGCGGGTTGGAAGGGTTTCCGGAACTGTCTGAGCCTGAGGTGGTTCGCCATTACACGAGGCTGTCGCAATGGAACTTCGGGATCGATTCTAACATGTACCCATTAGGTTCCTGCACGATGAAACATAACCCGCGTGTGAACGAAGCCGTTTGCAGGTTGAACGGTTTTACCGACCTGCATCCATACCAGCCTGACGAAGATTGCCAAGGCACGTTAAAACTTATACACGATTTGGGCCGGTGGCTTTGCGAGATAACCGGATTGCATTCTGCAACTTTGCAACCTGCGGCAGGAGCGCATGGCGAGTTTGCAGGGCTTTTGATGGTGCGGTCGGCTTTACAAAAACGGGGCGACGCGAGGTCTAAAGTCTTATTGCCAGATTCGTCGCACGGAACAAACCCCGCTTCGGCGGCGCTGTGCGGCTATGGGTCCGTTACGCTTAAAAGTGGCGCAAACGGAAAAATAGATTTAGCCGAGCTTGATCGCCTGATGGACGAACAGGTGGCGGCGCTTATGGTGACGAACCCTAACACGCTGGGCATTTTTGAGTCGGACATAGTAAAAATAGCAAAGATCGTTCACGACCGTGGCGGCTTTTTGTATTGCGACGGGGCGAACTTGTCTGCGCTGATGGGCAAAGGGCGTTTTGGCGATATGGGTGTGGACGTGGCACACCTTAACCTGCACAAAACTTTTTCAACTCCGCATGGTGGCGGCGGGCCGGGTGCCGGGCCGGTTTGCGTAACAGAAGAACTAACACCGTTTTTACCAACGCCGATGGTTGTGAAGGATGGTGATAAATATAAACTCGATTCAGGCAGGCCGCATTCCGTTGGGCGTGTGCATGGGTTTAACGGCAACGTAGGCGTGCTGGTTCGCGCGGCGGCGTATATCCTCTCGATGGGGCCTGAAGGATTGCGGGAGGCGACGGAGGCGGCTGTGCTGAATGCCAACTATATAAAGGCCAGGTTGAAAGAGCATTATCATACCCCGATAGAAGGGAACTCCCTGCACGAATGTGTTTTGAACGATAAGTACCAGAACGAACATGACGTGACCACCATGGATATCGCAAAAGGACTTATCGACAGAGGGTTTCATCCGCCCACGATATATTTTCCGCTCATCGTGCGTGGCGCGTTGATGATAGAGCCTACCGAGACGGAGCCGAAAGAAACGCTGGACGATTTTTGCGATGCGATGATCGATATTGCCGAAAAAGCAAAAGCCGACCCTGAATCGTTAAAACAGGCGCCCGTAAACACCATCCGCAGAAGACTGGACGAAGCTCATGCCGCCCGTAACCCGGAACTTCGTTGCACCCTCTGCTCCTGATACCAATCCTCTTTTAATGGGAAAAAGCCTCTACTTTTCTTCTTTTTCTTTCTTAAGAAAAAGAAGAAGGTACTTCCATTAAAATGGGTTTGGTGTCGGGGGGCAAATGGTGTAGAATTTGGGTCGCGATGTGGCCTCATCGTCTAGTGGCCTAGGACGCCGCCCTCTCACGGCGGAAACAGGGGTTCGACTCCCCTTGGGGCTACCATTTTTGCGATACCTCAAAATCCCGATTGCCTTACATCCTATATAATGATAGCTTCAGATGCTGAATATTATAGGCTTAGGTGCGCCCGGCGGGTTTTGTATGTCATTCCTGCGGTGGACTTTTTGCCTTTGCTTTAATAACGATTTTTTTTGAGAGAAAACCTAATGTTTTTTGATTCCCTCTGGGGCCTTTTTTCGTCTGACCTTGCCATAGATTTGGTAACTGCCAATACCCTTGTTATTTTAAAAGGGCACGGCATTGTTATGAGAGAGCCTTCCGTTGTAGCGATTCATGCGGAAACCAAACAGGTTCTGGCCGTCGGGTCGGAAGCTAAAAAAATGCTTGGACGTACTCCGGGCAACATCATTGCCACACGCCCGATGAAAGATGGCGTCATTGCCAATTTTGAAGTGTGCGAGGCGATGATTCGATATTTTATACACAAGGTTCATAATCGTCGCTCGATGGTGCGGCCAAGGGTTGTTATCGCCGTTCCATCCGGCATAACGCAGGTGGAAAAAAGGGCTGTGCGTGACGCGGCGATAAGCGCGGGTGTGCGCGAGGTCTTTCTTATAGAAGAACCGATGGCGGCGGCCATAGGTGTGGGGCTTCCCATTTCAGAGGCTTCCGGCAACATGATTTTAGATATAGGCGGCGGCACTACGGAGATCGCCGTTATATCGCTCTCCGGCGTCGTTTATTCGCGCTCTGTACGTGTGGCGGGTGACGAGATGGACGAGGCTATCGTTAATTATATAAAAAGAAAATACAACCTTCTCATAGGCGAACGTACGGCCGAGCAGATTAAAATTACCGTAGGCTCGGCTTATCCGCCGGAGAAACCGCAGACCATGGACATTAAAGGTCGCGACCTTATGGCCGGTATCCCTAAAACTCTTGTAATAAACGATCAGGAAATTCGGGAGGCACTTTCAGAACCGGTTTCCACCGTTGTTGAGAATGTCAAGATTGCGCTTGAGAGAACTCCGCCTGAGCTTGCCGCCGATATTGTAGACAAAGGCATTGTTTTAGCCGGTGGCGGTTCTATGTTGCAGGGGCTTGACAGCCTGCTAAGAGAGGAAACGTCACTGCCTATCATACTGGCGGAAGACCCTCTCTCCGCTGTTGTTATGGGCACCGGCAAGGTGCTGGAGGACATGGATCTTCTTCGACGGGTGTCTATCTAGGGCCGGAATTCTTCCTTGCCGTATGACAGCGCCCATCCCCATGGATGAGGAAACTTGAAACTCTTCAGAAGACCTAGAGATTTTGTTCTGGTAATCGTTCTCGTGGTTGTTAGCGTGATCCTGCTTATGTCCAACCTGCGCGCAAAAAAATCTCTTAATCTCGTTGAGCGCTCTGTCGTGTCTATCCTTGTTCCATTCCAGGACGTTGTTGACTGGAGTGTTCTGCAGGTAACCACAACCTGGGACGATTATGTTGCCCTGCTTGACACGCGTCAGGAAAACAAACGTCTGCTGATGGCGCTTGATATGCTTGAGTTTGAAAAACACGCGTTAGAAGAAAAACTTAAAAGTTATGACAGGCTGGAGAAACTTTTAACCTTTCCAGATCTTGTAAAGGTTCCTTTTGAAGTGGCCAGGGTGATAGGCCGTGATACCGCCAACAGAATGAAGGTTGTCACCCTGAACAAGGGGAGCCTGCACGGAATAGAAATTGATATGCCGGTTGTAACGCATCGCGGGCTGGTAGGGCGGGTTATGAAGGTTACATATGTGGCGTGCAAGGTTCTGCTTGTAACGGACGTGCGATCTGCGATTGACGCAATAGCGCAAGACTCAAGAGACGGGCTTATAGTGGCCGGTGCCAACGCGCCATTGCTTGAAATAAAATATCTCGATGTGAACGCTGATGTAAAGGATGGAGCCGGAATAATCTCCTCAGGTTTGGGAGGCGTTTTTCCTAAAGGGCTTTTTATCGGGTACCTGAAAAATATAGTCAAAAAGGAAGGCGACCTTTTTCTTAACGCGAAGCTTTCTCTTGCCGTTGACGTGAATCGGTTAGAAGAGGTACTCATCTTAAAAGGTTCGCTCCCTGATTTGCATGAAGAGGGCGATGAGCCGCTGGATAAAGAAGAGAATACAGAGTGAAAACCGCGCTTTACATAATTGTGGTTATTGTGGGGTTTATTGCCCAAACCACCGCTTTTCATTTTTCAGGAGGTGTTGGGCCATGGCCTGATTTTGCCCTCTTGCTGGCCGTCTACGGTGGCTTGCGTTTCGGGAGTGCGGGCGGCATACAATTCGGCGCGGTCGTAGGCCTTATTCATGACATGATATCTGTGGGAACGGTCGGCGCAAGTATGCTCGTAAGGGGTCTTATCGGTTTCGTTTCAGGAAAACTGCGGGAAAAATATGTGTCTGATTCTTTTGTCACAAGAACCCTGCTGGTTACGGGGGCCACGGCTTTTGACATCTTTTTATACGGCATCGTTACCAAAACATTTTTAGGCTACGACCTGGGCACATATATGTGGGCGTCCGTTGTTCCACAGGTTTTTTTGAACCTGTTATTTTCCCTGTTAGTTTTTGCGGCGATTAAATGGGCCGAGGAAAAAATGGACAGCACCCACGCTTCTTTTGAGATGAGGCGCAAATACGCCCCTGTCAAATAACTAGGGAACCCGCGTTTGTCTCTGCTCTTTTTTAGGAACCCACCATTTATCGAAGTTATACGATATTCCTGCGGCACCAGGAACAATACCACGGAAACGTTTGTTCACTATGGGTAAGGATTCACCAACATAAAGGAATGTGTATGGCTGATCTTCGGCTATGATTTCCTGAAACCTGTGATACAGCCTTGTTCTCTCTTTTAAATCGAAAGTCTTGCGGGCGCGGTCTATTATTTGATCTACTTCTTCGTTTTTGTAGGAGATAAAGTTGAACTCATGCTCGCCGGTTTTAGACGAGTGCCAGATTATATAAGGGTCAGGGTCAAGCCCTAAACTCCAGCCTAACATGCACGCGTCGAAGTTGCGTTTGTTAAGGAAGTTGTTTATAAACGATGACCATTCGATAATGCGAAGCTTTACGCTTATGCCAACTTTTTTTAATCTCTGCTGTATGATTTCACCCGATCTTTTTCTAAGGTCGTTTCCCTGGTTCGTGATGATCTCGAATTCGAAAGGTTTCCCGTCCTTGTCCAGAACTCCGTCGCCATCCGTGTCTTTCCAACCGACTTCGGCTAAAAGAGCTTTTGCCTTTTCAGGGTTGTAAGGATATCTTTTTACGTTGTCGTTATATGCCCACGTTTCAGGTTTGATAGGCCCCGTGGCTGGCCTACCTAACCCCATCAGCACGCCTTCTATTAATTCGTTTTTATCTATTGCGTAGGTTATCGCTTGCCGGACGCGTTTGTCTGCGAACATTGGTCTTTTCAGGTTGTAACCCAAATATGTGTATCCGTTGCCTAAGTATTTATATTTTGCAAAATTTTCACGAAAAAATTTTGTGTCGGTCTGTTTTAGATATTGCAACGGTTGCAGACCCATGGAGTCTATGCCGCCTGATTTAAGCTCCAGAAACTGTGTGGCGGTGTCTGGAATTATCCGCGTAACCGCTTGGCTTATCCATGGGCGGTGAGTGTAGTGATCGGGGTTAGACTCTAAAACTATACGTGCCTGCGCCTCCCACTTTACAAAGCGCCACGGGCCGTTGCCAACGGGTTTCCTTGAGATGGGATGTTTTATAAGGTCGATAGGCTTTACGTCTTTTAAGATATGGCGCGGTAATCCGCCCATCCCGGAGAGCCTTGCTAAGGCTGGCGCAAACGGCTCTTTAAAGGTGACAACAAAAGTATAGTCGTCCGGCACGTTAACGTTTTCTATCAGGAAAAAAGTTTCTTTGTAGGCGGAGGGAACGTCCGGGTGGATCATCATCTCATACTGGTATTCAAGATCGTGTGCCGTCCACGGCTCCCCATCGTGCCATTTAACGTTTTTGCGTAGATGAAAAGTTATTGTGCGCTGGTCTTCTGATACATCCCATGTTTCTGCCAGGTCGCCTATAAGGTTTAAGTCCTTGTCGGTTTTTAAAAGACTGCCAAACACCATCCCCTGCACGGCGGACGAGGCGGAATCACCCGATAGATACGGGATGAGGTTAGACGCGTCACCTATGGAAGCGTCAATGTAAATGCCCCCGAAATCTTCCGGGAGAGGTTCTGTATGGGTGGTTACAGCCTCAACCTTCTCAGGCTTAGTGGTTTTAGACGAGTCTGAACAGGCGGCAAGTGACAACATGAAAACAAGGGAAACTAAAAGCGTCTTCCCGAACCTCATGTTACTGGCCGCCGGTAGGTCCTACTGGCCCTTCATCGCCCGACGTTTGATCTGCCGGTGTTTCTACAGGGCCTGTAGCGGCAGGCTCTTCAATCGGAGTTTCGCCAATCGGCTGTGTGTCTTCCGGCAGTGCGGTCGGGAGCGCTTCCGGAATGGCGGTGTCGGATATAATGGAAGACCCTCTCGTGTTGTTAGAGATGGCCGAAAGGGATATTGACGTGAGCATAAATATTATGGCCGCTCCGGTAGTTACCTTCGCAAGCGGGGCGGCAGGGCCACGCGGGCCGAACAGGGTTTGGCTTGAGCCGCCAAAGGCCGCGCCCATCGTTGCGCCTTTACCTTTTTGTAAAAGCACTATGCCGATCAGCGCAAGCGCCACTATCACATGAACCGTCATTAAGATCGTTGAAAGCATTTTTTAAATACTGAGTCTACGCTGTAATTGATGTTTTTTATAAATGGAAAGGGG
The DNA here is from genome assembly GCA_024278445.1 of Nitrospirota bacterium. Taxonomy (GTDB): domain Bacteria; phylum Nitrospinota_A; class UBA7883; order UBA7883; family JAJRTC01; genus JAJRTC01. Next base: position 5,771 of record JAJRTC010000097.1, on the reverse strand, counting down.
AAATATAGCAGAATTGGCCGGATAAGCAAAGTTTTAAATAAACCGGTTGTTATACTCAAGTGTGGGCAAGTAAAGCGTCCGCCGTGTTGAAAACTTCTTTAGCATGGTATGACGAGCGCACGAAAGGCCCTGAAAAAACGTGTTTAAACCCAAAATTGAGCCCTTTTTCACGAAGTTTATCAAACACCTCCGGGCGGACATATTCTTCTACCTCGATATTTTTAAGGGTTGGCCTTAAATATTGCCCCAGCGTAAGGATTTCCACATTGGCTTGTGCCAGATCGCGCATTACCTGCTCCACCTCGCTCACCGTCTCCCCGAAGCCTAGCATAAGGCCGCTTTTTGTTAATATCTTGGCACTCTTACGTTTTACCAGTTCCAGTAGCGCGAGCGAGCGTCGGTATTTGGCCGATGGCCGAACTTTAGAGTAGAGTCTTGGGACTGTTTCCATGTTGTGGTTAAACACGTTCGGCATGGCATCTATTATCGTGTCTATCCCGTTTTCCCGGCCATTGAAATCGGGTGTTAGCACTTCGATAGATGCATTGGGGAGCTTGGCTCGCACGGCTTTTATCGTAAGGGCAAAATGTTTGGCCCCTCCGTCATACAAATCATCCCTTGTTACCGATGTTATTACGACATGTGAGAGTTTTAATTTTTCAGCAGTCTCCGCTACGTGTGAAGGCTCATCCGGGTTTGGCGGAGCAAGCTTTATCCCTTGTTTTACAGAGCAAAACCCGCAAGCTCTTGTGCATTGCTCCCCAAGGATCATAAACGTGGCGACGCCAGCTGAAAAACATTCACCTACGTTGGGGCACCTGGCCTCACTGCAAACCGTTTTTAAACCTTTTTCGTTTATTTCAGCACGTGTAGCAAGGGCGGCTGTGCCCCATCTAACAGGTTTTCTTAACCACTCAGGTTTAATCACTTTTTAAAGGCTCCCTTAAAACAATCCGGGTATCATATCAAAAATGGGAATCTGTAACGTGGAAACAGTCATCTAAGGCCGGTGGCTGAATAATATCCAGGAAAACAAAAAAATGAAGTTTTTGACAAGACGCGAGTTTATGGTTGCAGGTGGGGCTTTAGGGACTGCCATGGTCGTGCCAGTAAACGTATTTGCCGGAAGTGGTTCAAAAGCCAGTGTTGAAGCGGCCATACAGAAAGTAACCGGCGGTGCGCCAATTAAAGAAGGTGGGCCGATACTGCTTAAAGTCGATAAACTCGTTGAGAACGGGGCCATTGTGCCAGTTACCCTTGTTACAAAAAAGGGTTCTGACATTGTAAGGATGGCGTTGGTTGTTGATGGAAACCCTGTTCCGTTAATCTTTTCGGTTGGTGTGGATCCTGCGCTTTCAGGTGCCACCACGATAAGCACAAGAATAAAAATGAAGCAGACGTCGATAGTCAGGGCTTTTGCTTCCGATTCTGAAGGGAACGTGTATATGAGTTCTCAGTCTGTGACGATAACCATTGGCGGTTGCGGCTGAAATAAATAAAATGGAGTTTTAGATAATGCAGACAATCGGAAAATCGATAATACGTTTACCGGGCGGTATGACGAAAGGTTCAGTGGCGCAGGTTAAATCTATTATCTTGCATCCTAACGATACTGGGCGCATGAAAGACCGTGATACCGGCGCTATAATCTCCGCCTATTACGTTAACCGTATAACCGTTGAATATAACGGCAAAATCGTATACGATATAGACCCTTCCCCCGCATTAAGCAAAGACCCCTATTTTGCTTTCAGCCTGAACGTGGGCGACGGCGGAACTCTCAAAATGATATGGACCGACAATAAAGGTGGGGTTTTCGAGAAATCAACCAACGTAAAGCCTAAGTAACCCAAGTTTTCATATCTGACGGCAGTGCAAATAAAAGAATGGCTGGCCCCCGAGGAGTCGAACCTCGACGTATAGATTCAGAGTCTACTGTCCTACCATTAGACGAGGGGCCAACTTTGCCTGAACCGAAGCTATTCTGCCGCAAAAGCCCTGTGTTTTCAATGATTTTTTTCTCGGCTAAAAATGAAATATATATATTGACATCTATTGTATCCAGCATTAAAATGTTTCGGACTGCTCTTATGTTGTGAGTTGAAAATGTTTTAGGGCGGCCTTTTTTGCTTCCTGAAACACAAGGAGAATTTCTGATTTTGATGACGTATAACGTGCTTTTTACGTCTGTTTTGGTCTCGGCTCAGCCCGATGGCTTCGAGCCGTCCGTTTTCGGAATGATTATGAACGCCGGGCTTGTGGGCAAGCTTGTGCTTCTGACGCTTTTTCTGTTTTCGATCGTTTCCTGGGGCATTGTCATCCACAAGCTTAAGATTTACAGGAAAATTAATAGCGAAACAGAGACTTTTCAAGACGCCTTTTCGAGGCGAGCCCAGTTAGAACAGATATACAACCTTGCCAAGAGGCTTAAAAACTGCCCGATGGCGCGTGTTTTTCTGGCAGGATATATCGAACTTGCCACACAATTTCAGGCCACCCAGGCCGATAGCAATAACGAGGTTGAGGGAGACGAAAACCTTCTGCTTGAAAAACTCGATTCCATTGGCCGCTCATTAGAGCGAGCTACGGCGCAGGAAGTTACCAAGCTTGAACGCTGGCTTATTTTTCTTGGTACGACCGGGGCGGTTACCCCTTTTATAGGCCTTTTCGGGACTGTGTGGGGGGTTATGGACGCGTTTTCGGGTATAGGCGCTAAAGGAAGCGCCAACATAGCCGTTGTGGCTCCCGGAATTTCTGAGGCGTTAATTGCCACGGCAGGCGGCCTTTTTGCGGCGATCCCTGCGGTTATCGCCTATAACTATTTTATCTACCTTGTGAAAATCAAAGCGACGGAGATGGATAACTTTTCGCTTGATATGCTGTCTCTTATCGACCGTATTTACATAAGACGCTCGGCATGACGGGGAACGTTAACACCAAGAGGTTTCGGCGCAACAAATCGTCGCCGCTTATGACGGAGATTAACGTAACTCCGTTTGTAGACGTGATGCTTGTGCTTTTGATTATTTTCATGGTCACCGCGCCGCTGATGCAGACAGGCGTAAACGTAGACTTGCCACAAGAAGACGTAGGCTCGCTTGAAATACAGGATGAGAATGTCGTCTCTATACGCAAGGACGGTGCTATTTTTTATAACGAAAAAAGGCTTACGGAAAAAGATCTTTTTAACAAGCTTAAATCCCTGGCATCGGTTTCCTCCACTGCGGAGGTTTTTTTAAGAGCCGACAAAACACTTCCATATGGCACAGTAATGAACGTTACCGGAATCATAAAGAAAGCGGGAATAGGACGCCTTGGAATGGTTACCGAAGTTTCGCCCGTATCCGGGAAAAAAAAGACGCAAAAGAAAGGTTAGGTGGCGGTTTTTCGCCCCGTTAGATAAAACTTATGGAGCAGGCCGGACTTGAGTTTGATTAATGAGACGGGCAGAGAGTATAGGGCGCAGAGAGAGGAACATAAATACGCCGGAGCAACTTTTGGTTTCTCTGGCGTATTCCGTGACAGCTCATGTGGTCCTTGTCGCGTTTCTGTTTCTTGTTTTGATGTGGAACCACGAGCCAAGAACGTTTGTTCCGGGTTACAGGGTGAATTTGGTCTCCGTTCCAAAACCTCAAAGCCTTCTTACTTCTCCTGGTGTGAAAAAGAAGCGGCCAAAACTGAAAAAAGCAAAAAAGAGTGTGCCCAAAAAGAAAATTTCAAGGCCGAAAAAAAAGAAAACCTCAAAAGCAAAAAAGATAGTTCCCAAAAAGGAGCTACCCGCGCCGATAAAAAAAGCCAAGCCGCAGGAGAAGAAAAAAGAGGTTGCGGAACAGCTTGTGAAAAAGAAAAAAGTGGTGCAGGAAAAAGCGCCCAAAAAAACCTTGATGGCAGAAGGGCTGGCGTTCCCGCATATCTGGTATCTGAAAATAGTAGAGAGAAAAGTTACAGAAAGCTGGATAACGCATGGGCTGGACATCGCGGGCAAAAGAACAGACCCTTCCGTACAATTCACTATCCTGAAGGATGGGTCGGTGGAGAGCGTTGCGATGGTGCGTTCATCGGGAAGCCGCAAACTGGATGGGAGCGTGGTAGACGCCATATACAAGTCCGCCCCGTTTCCACCGCTTCCGGAAGATTTCCCGGAAGACTCTTTGCGGGTGACGTTTGATTTTAGTTATGAACAACATGAGTAAATGTAAGGTGCGTTTCCCTTCACTGTTACGGCAGGTTTTTGTTTGCCTCTCTCTTGCTGTTTTTCTTTGCGCAAGCGTGGCAAATGCGGGGATGGACGTTCACCTTCGCACAAAAAGGCTTGAGTCGAAGCTTATAGAGGTTGCCGTGCCGTGGTTTTCATTTCGTGGTGCCGATGTGGAGGAGATGGGAAGAAGAGCCGCCCGCGTGATAACCAACGACTTGAAATTTACCACCTATTTCAAGCCGAGCGAAAATTATGATTTTATGTGGCAGGCTTCAAAACATGACGAGAAGTCAGGCTCCATCGATTTTAAAGAGTGGCGCACGATAGTTTCAAACTTTGTGGTGAAGGGCGCGGTTTCCATGAAACCTGATGGCCTGCTCCTTATGGAAATAACGGCGTATGACCTTCAGATGAAAAGTGTTTTTCTTTCAAAGAAATATGAAGGCAAGCGCTCCATGTTTCGCCAGATGGCGCACCAGTTTTCCGACGACTTTTTTAACAGGCTCACAGGTGAGCATGGCGTAGCACGCACGAAAATGGCGTTCGTTTCAAAGGTTAAAGGGCGTAAAGAACTGTTTGTAATGGACTACGATGGTTTTTCGCCACGAAGTATAACGAACGACCGCTCCCTGGTGTTGCTTCCGGACTGGAACGCCAAACGAAACCTTATTCTGTTTACGACGTACAGATATCGCAACCCCGACCTTTATGCGCTTGATCTTAAGGCCGGCATCAGGTATCCGATATCACGCAGGGTCGGGTTGAACGCTACGGGTGAATGGTCGCCGGACGGGACACGCGTAGCCTTTTCAATCTCCCGGAAGGGTAATACGGAAATTTATGTAAGCGACGCTGATGGCTCTCACTTAAGGCGTTTAACGGCCTCAAGGGCGATAGAAACGTCACCTGCGTGGTCGCCGGACGGGAAAAAAATCGCATTTACATCAGACAGATCCGGCTCTCCGCAGATATATATGATGAACGCGGATGGAACCGGTAAGAAAAAAAGGGTTACATATAGCGGTAGCTACAACGACGGGGCCGCATGGTCGCCCAAAGGGGACTTTATAGCCTATTCGTCACTTATAGGTGGCAGGTTTAATATCGCCATGGTACATGTTAGTAACAAAAGTGTGATCCAGCTTACATACGGGGGATACACGAACGAGTCACCTTCATGGTCACCTACCGGTGGGCATATTGCCTTTACGTCGAATCGCTCCGGACAAAAACAGATTTTTATCATGAATGCCAACGGGTCGAGCCAGAAACAGATCACTTTTTTGCAGGGCGGAGGTTATTCGCCTTCCTGGGGGCCGAGCCCCGAGTAAGGTTATTAGATATGAACCGGGACATAGTGGTATGAAGTTTTCCATATAAATTGGTTTTTCCTTGAAATGGTAAGGGGGGTTTGTTACAGTGTCCGACAACAGTTTGAAACAAAAGGGCGAGTATGCACGTCATTGTCGAAAAAAACGTCTTGGAGAAAGACTAATGATCCGAACCGATAACAGAGTAGTTTTAATGGCGTTAATTGCGTTTGCAATGACATCCGTTTTCACCTTGGGAGCCT
>JAJRTC010000096.1 GCA_024278445.1 Nitrospirota bacterium | reverse complement strand
TGCTGAAAAAGTCGTTCAAACTGTCATTCTGAGGAGCCGCAGGTAACGAAGAATCTCATAACACTATTAATATCAACGGTTGAGATTCTTCGCGGAGCCTGTCCTGAGTGAACGAAGTGAATCGAACGGGCTCAGAATGACAACTGAAAATAGTTTTTCAGCACCCTGCTAGTATAGTAGCAGTATGGATAAATATTTTATGAGTGATATTACAGTTATTCTTGCCGACACACGCCACGCTGGGAACATAGGTGCAACAGCCCGCGTTATGAAAAACATGGGTTTTAAAAACCTGACGCTCGTAAACCCTACGCCCAGAACGCACATGGAAGCTGTCAGAATGAGCGTGGGGGCGGAAGAAATAATTGAACGCTCCACAATCGTGCCTACGCTGGAAGAGGCTATACGGCCACTTGTCGTAACGTATGCGTTAACGAAGAGGCGGCGGCGAATACGCAAACAGGTTTTTACGCCTGCCGAGGCGGTGGATGGAATCGTTAATGCGAAGGGCGGGGTAGGGCTTGTTTTCGGCTCGGAAAAGTTTGGCCTGTCGAACGAGCAGACGATGAGTCTGGATCATATAATCACTATACCTGTAAGCCCTGCGCATTCGTCGATAAACTTAGCGCAAGCCGTTGCGATGGTTCTTTACGAACTTCGGCGCGAGGCCGGTATTGGTAAAAGGTATAGCAAGCATCATAAGCTCTGCGAGCCTGCGGATATGGAGAGCCGACAGTATTTATATGAACGGATGACCGACGCGTTAAAGGCCGCAGGGTTTTATAGCCGGGCGAACGCGGACAGGACTATGGCGCAGATCGAAGACATTTTTAATCGGGCGGAGCTTGATAAAAAAGACGTAAAAATACTGCTTGGCGTGTTCAAACAGATTAAAAAAACTATAACGGGCAGGGTGTGACGTCAGGTTGCGTTAAGGGACGGCTGGCGGTTGTTCGCGGTGTTATAATGTCGGCCTTGACCGATTTTGAAAATACCTCTTTGTGAAAGGAAAAAAACGTGTTTTTGTTACGAGTTTTTTTTTATTGTGCCGTGGTTCTTCTGCCGATGTTGGCTGTTGTTACGCCTGTTAACCTTGCCTGCGCCGCGTCTGCGAAAGAGATAGATATCAAGGTCGACGCCGCTCTTGAAAAGTTTGCCAAGGAGGTTCAGGGTGCCGAGGCGTTCATCAAGGAAGCGGAAGGTGTTTTGGTTTTCCCCGGTGTAATCAAGGTCGGTTTTGGTATTGGTGGCGAGTATGGCGAGGGGGCGCTTCGCATTGGCGGGAAGAGCGTTAACTACTACAGCACCGCCGCCGCTTCTATCGGTTTCCAGCTTGGTGCCCAGTCCAAAACGGTTGTTCTCGTGTTTCTTGATGGGGATGCCCTTGACAAATTTCGTGAAAGTGACGGATGGAAAGCCGGCGTAGATGGTTCCGTAGCGTTGGTGGAGTTTGGCGCAGGCAAAGACATAAATACCGTGAATATAAAAGACCCTATCGTAGGTTTTATATTCAGCAACAAGGGGCTTATGTTCAACCTGACTATAGAGGGTTCCAAGTTTACAAAGCTTGTGCGTTAGTTCTTTCCGGCTGGTCGAACCATGTAAGCCTCTACAATGTGAAAGTGAGGCAGAAAGATGAAACTGGTTAACTCTGTATGTGTCGAAGCTCCTGTAGAAGCCGTTTGGGCGGCTCTTTCTGAAATCGAAAACGTTACTTTGTGGGCAGAACCGGTTTTGGAGGCGTATTGTAGCGGCGACACAAAACGAGGTGTAGGTGCGGAGCGGACGTGCAAGCTTAAGGGCAATATGACAATCAGGGAAGAATGGACTCACTGGGAAGAGGGCAAGTCTTTTACCTACGTTGCTCATGGTGTGCCGCTTATTAAAATAGCTAAAAACAGGTGGTCTGTTAAAAACGACAACGGTAAAATTCTCTTGATGAGTGATGCTGAAATCGAGTTTAAAGGGGGCGTATTGGGTAAACTTCCGGAGCTTTTTCTGGGGCCGTCAATTCGGCGTATGGGGCCACGGGCGTTAGCCGCATTTAAATACTGGGTTGAACATGGTCATGCTTTTGAAGGTAAACATTCCTCTTTGCCCATTGTGCCTGCCTCATGTTAATTAAAAGTCGAACAACGCCTCTGCCTTGTTAAATTTGCTGTAAAAGCTGTTTTTGGCGGCCCGCTAACCAAAACCAAACATTCCGCATTGGGCTAACTATTTGTTTTGTAAGCTGTTTTTCTTGCAAGCCCCTGCTTTGGCGCTCGATTGGTGTTGACAGTTGGAAAGCATGTTCATATACTCGTATATACCTAATGACGAGCAGGTGGTCTGTTTTCAATTCGGTTTTTTGTCGCTTTTAATTCGTTGATTTTAAGGGCGTTAAATCTTTTTTGATTTTTTGCAAACAAACTGTTGACACGACATACGGTTCTGACTTAGTATTGCTCCTTCGCCGCTACGGACATTTCGTAGCCGCGAGGTTGGTCTTTGAAATTGTGGGAGCGTGTATTAATTTGAATATACGCGGGTTACTGTTCTTTTTTTGAGAACTATTTTTGTAAGCCAGAGAAACATCGTAAGGCCGTGAGGTCTTGTGGTGTTTTCAATAGATTCAGGATTTTAAACTGGAGAGTTTGATCCTGGCTCAGAACGAACGCTGGCGGCACGCCTAACACATGCAAGTCGAACGAGAAAGTTCCGCTTGCGGAACGAGTAAAGTGGCGAACGGGTGAGTAACACGTGGATAATCTACCTCTAAGTGAGGAATAACCCTGCGAAAGTGGGGCTAATACCTCATAATACTATCCTTTCTA
>JAJRTC010000095.1 GCA_024278445.1 Nitrospirota bacterium | reverse complement strand
TTTTATCTTCTGTGCCGGAATTACGCACAAAAACGGACGCCACATGGGAGCCCTCCTTAATTAACTTTAAATAGAGCATGTCACGGTCTTCCTGGCGGATCATTTCGTCAACAGTGATTTGGGGCCAATATTCTTGTACGGCGTCTGCTATAGCGTCTTTCATGTTCTCCCAAACCATTTCGCCTCGTTTCCATTTTGCTTTATCGACGTAATAAACATAGAGTGTCTTTTTAAAACCTTTGGGGAAAGGTTCGCGTATATGATTTTGCCGTAAGGCAAAAATAGGCATCTCGGCTATGGCGCCATGAGACGTTGCAACGTATGTGTTAAGCAAGCTTTTCATGCCGTTACCGGCCATGATGGTTTTTTCGCCCGCAATGCCGTTTACAATGCCAGGCGTTATGTTGTGGCCGCTCTCCTCTGCGCCAATCGCAAACCTGCAATCTTCAGGCGAGGAAAACTCAAGCCTTTCTTCGTCTAAAATATTTTCGATAAGGTCTGCGCTTGGAGTTTCAGACAATGCGACTTTTTCTATTCGATCAGCAACAGTTTGAGATGCCGATGGCCATATGGCCGCAAGCGCCGCTTCTAATAATATCCACTTATCGCCAACTGCGGTAAGCTCTGTCTGATATCCCATAGACTGCGCTTCTTTACATGCGGAGAGATCACTTTCAACCGTGTTTACAAAAAGTTTAGTGGTGTCGGTTTTCCGTCTGTAGGCCGCTTGGAGAACCGCCGTTTCATCACCACTTAAAACGAAGCAGGTGTCTGTTACAGGGTTGTAGTCTACGCGGTAGAACCTGTCTCCATCGCCGTCAAAAACAGCGCCGGAAACCATAATAGCCCCTACCTGAATTGAATCTTTTTCTTTACGGCCAAGTTTGAAAACTGTTTTTACAAGTTCATTTTTTGCAAGTGGTCCGTTTTTTTCCGTCATCTCAAACGGTATTTCTTCAATTCCCTCAAGTTCTGCCACTCCGCAGTTTTCGTTTACGGAACAGTTTAACTTGTCATTCAAAACGAGTACTTGTCCAAAACCCGCCTTTTGCAAAATAACAGGCGCAATTTCAGCAAAGGCCCCGTTTGAAAGGTCTGCAACCAGTATTATCTTGGAGAATGAATCACTTTTTTCTATCCAGCTGTTGCAAGGGTCAAGCGAAAAACCTGTAAAAACTTTTTTCATTTCATCTTGGGCGTTATGGGCGGTTCCGATTTTTTTAAGCGATCTTACATGGGCATAATCGGTAGCCAAAATAAGTTTGGATAACTCAATGTCGTCACCGGGAAGAAGCTTTAGCCCACGCCGTGTGAAAATTTTTATGCCATTGTAGACAGCCGGATTGTGTGACGCCGTTATTACAACAGAACCACCAGCGTTAATTGAACGCATATATATGGCGACAGCCGGAGTAGGGGAGACCCCCGTTACGGCGACATTAAGCCCACCCTTTAACAAACCGTCAACAGCGGCGGAAGTAAAAACTCCGGAAGGGTCGCGAGGATCCCAACCGATAACGAATGTTTCTTTTTCTCGAACAGCCCCTGAGTCTATAACCTGCCTGGCCCTGCAATAGGTGTAAAGCTCCATGAACTGCTCTGTCATCAGGTCTTTTTCAAGGAACGCATCTTGTGGAGATAAACCGGCAAGTTCAGGGGCTGTGGAAAGTTTCACATGACGTCGGACACCATCTGTACCCTGTAATCTTGTGACCTGCGATTCCATCTATTCCACTGTAACAGATTTTGCAAGGGCGCGCGGTTTGTCTACGTTCCGTTTAAGTGACGTAGCCGTGTAATATGAAAGAAGTTGCGCTACAACCATCTCTACGAAGGGCGCGGTAAATTCCCCTGTTTTAGGTAGCGGGATTATATCCGAAAAAGGAAGATCTTTCTGTGTACGGCCAGACTCGAAAGTGATTCCCAAAACGTATCCATCTCTTGCGCGTATTTCCTCGGCGGAGGATAACGTGAGTTTATAAAGTTCTTTTTCCGATTCAGGCGGCATGAACACAACGGAGTTTAAGTTGTCGTCTATAAGCGCGATGGTACCATGCTTTAAAAATCCGCTTGGCATTCCTTCTGCGTGTACATATGAAACCTCTTTCATTTTCAGGGCAGATTCACGCGCAACAGGGTAATATTTGCCACGCCCCAGGAAGAGCCAGTGACGGATATTGCAATGTTCTTTTGCCACACTGTGTATAAAGCCTGATCGCTCGTTGATTACTTTTTCTATAATGGCTGGCAGAATGCGAAGTTCTTTTTCCAGTTTTTTAGCGGTAACAGGCTTTAGATGTTTGCGTATAAGCCCAACCTCAATGGCCAGCCTCGCAAAGATTATCATCTGTGCCAATGCCGCCTTGGTGCTTATAACGCATATTTCCGGCCCGGATCCTTGCAAAACAAGGTGATCTACCATGCGAGCCATTGAAGACCCCATAACGTTTACGATAGCGCCAGTTACTGCTCCCTTTTCTTTAGCATGACGTAGTGCCGTTAACGTATCGTATGTTTCACCAGACTGGGAGGCGGCCAGCACAAAAGATTGGTCGTTTACATGCGCTATGAACCGGAACTCGTCTGACGACGCGATATTGGGAGTGATTCCTGAATATTTGCTGAAAAGATATTGACCAAACTGGACAACGTAAAAAGTGGTGCCAACTCCGGTAAGGTAAACACGTTCTTTAGTGGCTATAACCTCGGCAAGTTTATGGATTGCGGCTCGGTCTATGTCCATGGCATTTAGCACAACCTGCGGCTGGTCATAAATTTCCTTGAGCATATAGTGGGGGAACCCGCCTTTCTGAGCCATCTCAGAGTCCCACATGATCTCCTGAACAGGCCGCGATACAGACTCACCGTTACTCAAGAGTTTTAATGAAAAACTATCGTGTGTAACAATGGCGTATTCATGATCTTCCATTATCACCGCGCTTTTTGTGTATTCAATAAACGCATTGAAGTCAGACCCGATATAGTTCGCCCCGGAGCCCAAGCCTATGATAAGCG
>JAJRTC010000094.1 GCA_024278445.1 Nitrospirota bacterium | reverse complement strand
TAAGCATTATTATAACCTGGTATTTAGCCGCCACCAAAGGTTCCACCCCACCTAGCAGTTGTCCCACCATTAAACCGGGGAGATGGACTATACCCACGGTCATCATACTGTTAATGGTTGGAATAAGCGCTGAGCGGATAGCTTCTCTTTTTGCGGTGTGCGCCACCCTTTTATAGTCCCAGCCCAAAGCCAGAAGCATTTCTATTTCGTTCTGGCGGCTTTTTATTTCGGAATAGAGCCTGTCTGCCGCAAGAGCGCCGCCGTTCATGGCATTGCCAAGTATCATCCCCCCAAGTGGTATAAGCATTTCGGGCCGCCACCACGGATCTACCTTCAAAATAGCGCCGGTAACAACCGCCGTGGTAAAAAGAGAACCTGTTACAATCCCGACCCACATCGGAATAAAAAGCCCGGACATACGATCTTTCATGCGCGACAACCCGGCGCTTGCCGCGTAGGTCATCATCACAAAAAGCGCAAGCAAAACTATCCACCACTGGTTAACTCCAAACAGAACCTTTACTACAAATCCCATAAAGAGCAGTTGAACGACCGTCCTGACAGTGGCAACCGTTAAGGAGCGCTCAATACCAAGCCCTTCACGAATGGAAATGCCAACAACCACGGCAAAAAGTAAAATCGTCATGGCAAGATCTGTAGCCGTCGGGTCTATTACCATCACGCAGGCTCCCCAATTGTCACGATATCAGTTGCGATAGATTTCACTTTTTCCACGTCATGGCTGTTCCAGACAACCGTAAGCCCGCTTGTTTCAGATATTTTCATCATCGCCTCCCTGAAAATTTCGGCAGACCCAGGGTCAAGCCCGGAAGTTGGCTCGTCTAAAAGGATGACGGACGGCTTTAAAAGAAGGTTTCGTATTACCGCAACCCTTTGTTGCTGTCCTACAGAAAGCGAACGCGCAGACTGATCCAGAACCGTAACCTCCATCGCGAATTTTTCAAGCCACTCCCGCAACGTTTTGTCGGGCGGAGCCGTTTCCAGCCCAAGCGACAGGTTACGGCGGACAGAGCCTTCGAGCATTACTGGCGTCTGGGAAACTAACGATATTTTTCTGCGCAGAAAAGGTGGATTGTAGCTTGCGTAAAGTTTTCCGTTAAAAAGCATTTCACCTCTGTCAGGTTCCACGAGCCATGCCATGAGCCGCAAAAGTGTCGTTTTGCCGCCACCTGAGCGCCCCTGCACAATAAGTTTCGAGCCGCGCGGAACGGAGAGGGAAAAAGCGGAAAACACCTCTTTACCTAGGCCGTCTCCATGCTTCGATAGGGGATGACTAAAGAAAATATTTTTAAATTCAATTATCACTGACATTACTCCGCATGAAATCACTAATCAGATATTATATATTCGCCGAAGAGAAATAGTGACAATACACCAATTGAGAATGAACGTCACTATTTTGACATTGACAATAGACATTAACTAGCATACGTTTACATGTAATTATGCGTAATGTCAGTATCATTTGGTAACGGAGAGCCAATGACACCAAAACAGGCTTACGACCTGCTCGAAATAGACGAGGAAACGCCGATGGATGGCGTTAAACAATCGTTTCGCAGAGCCGCCAAGTTATACCACCCGGACACGGCGTCAGGCTTGGGCGACACGGACAAGTTTCACATGGTCGCAACAGCTTACGAAACAATAATCAAAGAGCGGCGGGGATCTGAACCGAACAGGACGAGAGAACCCCGTAACGGCGCGAATCAAAAATCAGGTTTTACCTTTCCTTACTTCATCCGCTTTTTACGCCGAAAAAAGAAAGAGAAACAAGCGCGTAAAAATGGTGGAGAGAGCGTCGGCAGAAGTTTTACGGCGTCAAGCCTGCTCACATATAAGGAGCTTCTGATACGCTTTGACAAAGCCCCAAGTGACTGGGTCAAAATTGAGGCGGCACATGCGATCTATTCACATTTTAACGAAAAATTTGAGTCCTTCGCCATACCGCAAAGAATGTCTTCCAAAACCCCTGAGAAAGTATTGGTTGAGCTGATAGATATACTGGGCCGCATCGGAAGCCTTACCGCGCTTGAAGCCATCGCCCAGCATCTTTCAAACAGAAACCGGAAAATATGCTGTTCAGCGTTCGTGGCATTAGACCGGGCGGGTGAACCGGGGCATAAGGCAATAGACAGAAAGCTTGGCACCAAGTCGGCCCTGTCGTATTTTGTAGACGGGTTTTTCCGCAGGAGCGATTTAGAACGGTGCGCCTTGAAACAGAGAATCGTATCCCGCCAGAAGATGAGACGTTTAACAGCCGTCATGCGTGAGACGGGCCTGCCGCTTCGTGAACTTTTAGATGGGATAGGCGTCAAAATCCAGCAAACCGCGCCAAGACTTTAGGGAACCTCGCATCATAAAAATTTTATAATTCCCTGTTTATGCCTCATTTTTCATAACAGTTCCCTTGCTTTTCCTCCACAGTAAAAGATAAACTGTTTTTTTCGTTTTATTTAAGTAGGAGACTGCATAATGTCCACAAGAATCGTGGCTATTGTTCTTGTTCTGGCTATGGTCGCCGGAACGTTGATATTCACTCTGGCAGGCATAGAACCGGCCAAAACTGCAGACAACAGCTCTGCGAACTCTAACGTGGTCTTTAAACTTCCATCGGGCGCAACAGAGGCAGAAGCGCAACAGAGCGATGCCCCCGGCAAAATAGACTATAGCGCTATCCCCGACGTCATAGCGGAGATCGACGGAGTTCCGTTAAAGAAAGATATTTACGTACGCGCCTTAAAATCGGTAGAAAAACAGATCACGGCGAGCGGCGGTTTGAGCCAGGACAACATAAACCAGGTGGTTAAAAGTGTTCTTGCCAACATACTCAACACGGAAACCCTCATAACCAAGGCGAAAAAAGTCGGCGTTTCGGCCAGCGAAAAAGATGTCGAAACTGCCCTTGCGGGGATCAAGAAAAGGTTCCCGGATGAAGCGGCCTATCAGAAACAGCTCAGCGACACAGGCCTAACCGAAAAAGACGTAAAAACAAATATAGTCAACAACCTTTGCGTGCGCGCACTTTTGGAAAAGGAAGTAATAAGCAAGGTTAAAGTAGACCCGGCGGAGGTCAAAAAATATTACGACACGAACCAGGCGCAGTTTGACAAGGGCGAGAGGGTGCGGGCATCGCACATACTGGTAAAGTTCGACCCGCATGCCACAACAGACAAGGAACGAGCGGTCGCCAAGGCCAAGATTGAAGACATTCAGAAAAAACTTAAAGAAGGAGCCGATTTCGCTGAACTGGCGAAAAAAGAGAGTGACGACACAGGTTCCGCCGTTCGTGGTGGTGACTTGGGCTTTTTCCAGCGCGGCGCTATGGTGCCCCCGTTTGAAACAGCCGCTTTTAAGGCAAAACCAGGCGAAATTACCGACATCGTGGAGTCACAGTTCGGTTACCACATCATCAAGGTTTTTGAGAAAAAGTCCTCAGGCCTTGTTCCTTTCGAAGAGGCAAAGAAAGAGATAGAAACTCAACTCAAACGAAAACTTATGAACAACGAAGTCCGTGGCTATGTGGAGCAGGTCAAAAAAGAATTGAAATTTAAACAACTGATCTAGCCGTTGTTTAAAAACTTTCAGTAAACGCTGTAAATGTTCTGCTTTTAGGGGCTATAATGTGGCTTCAAACCTGCTTTGGAGTCACGTTATAATCTGGGCCGATGAAGAATTTTTTCCGTCTCCTGAATAAATCATTTCTGGATATTGCCCCTCTTATAGCTATTATCGTTCTTTTTCAGCTTTTTGTTATCGGGGAACCTTTCCCTAACCCTGTAAAGCTTGGGCTTGGTGTGTTTTTCTCGGTTTTCGGGCTTTTCCTTTTCATGCGTGGGCTTGAAGCGGGGCTTTTTCCACTGGGCGAATCTATGGCATTTTCCTTCGCCGCACGTGGGAACATATGGCTTCTTTTAACTTTTGCGGCGTCCATAGGATACACAGCCACAATAGCCGAACCTACCCTTATGGCTATAGCAGAAAAGGCCGAGCAGGTGACAAAAGGCGAAATAACCGCTTTTTCATTGAGAAACGCCGTAGCCATAGGCGTTGCTATCGGAATAGCCATCGGCTCTTTGAGAATAATTTTAGGCCACCCGATTCATTATTACCTCATAACCGGTTATTTTCTGGTGATGGTAATCACCACTTTCGCACCGAGCGAAATTATTGGGCTGGCCTATGATTCCGGCGGGGTAACGACCTCTAGCGTAACGGTTCCGCTCGTTACGGCGCTTGGCATCGGGCTTGCCAACTCTATAGGCGGACGTAATCCGCTTATAGACGGTTTTGGGCTCATAGCATTTGCGTCGCTCACACCGATGATAACGGTAATGGGATATGGAATTCTGGTGCTATGAGGGAACTGCTAACTGTTCTTATCACAGATTTTTTTTCGGTGCTACGGGACGTTGCGCCTGTTTTAGGTGTGGCTCTTTTTTTTCAGCTGGTCTTTTTAAGAAAACCACTGCCGAACCCTCACAGGATATTTTTAGGTTTCCTTGCGGTGGTGTGCGGGCTTTACATTTTTCTTATAGGGCTCGACATGGCTATTTTCCCTGTAGGGGAAGCTATGGCTAAAAAACTTGCGCACCCCGAATCAAAAAAATGGGCACTGCTTTTTGCTTTTTGTATAGGCTACACAACCACGCTGGCGGAACCCGCCCTATTAGCCGTTGCGGCTAAAGCAGAAGAAATAACAGCAGGCGGCCTTAAAAGCTTTGCCCTGCGAAACGCCGTTGCCACAGGAGTTGCCATCGGTTTGGGAATAGGCGTATATCGAATATTCTCAGGTGATGATTTGTGGATATATATTCTGGTTGGCTACATCATAGCCATAGCCTTAACCTTTGTTGCTCCTGAAGAAATAATCCCTCTCGCCTATGATTCGGGCGGCGTCACAACTTCAACCATAACCGTTCCGCTCGTAACGGTGTTGGGGTTGGGACTTGCCGCCAACATACCGGGGCGAGACCCTTTCATCGACGGCTTCGGGCTCATCGCCTTTGCCTCGGTGTTTCCAATAATAACTCTTCTGGGATACGCCACGATAATTCGATTAACCAGTGGACAAAAAAACTACAGGAGGTGATTTAAAATGCGATTCAGCCTTATTTTAACAATCTGCCCCACCGACAATCAGCAAAAAATAGTGGATGCCGCAAAAGCCGAGGGCGTAACCGGAGCCACGTTGCTGTCTGCCACGGGAACCGGGGTAAAGGAGGCGAAAACCTTTTTTGGTTTAAGCCTCGACAGGCCACAGGAGACCATCATCATGGTGGCGGAGCGGCACTGCGTTCCAAGCGTAATGAAAGCGATATATGACGCAGGTGACATGGTGCAACCTGGCAACGGAATATGTTTTGCTCTCCCGCTCGATGCCGTAATGGGCCTGGAAAGCCAGCTTTCGGTTTTAAAAAAGAAGGTTGAGAAATATATATGAAGTCACTAGGCTAACAATCCAGCATGGAGGAAAATTATGCCAGAGCCTGAACAAGTAACACGCGTAAAAGATGTAATGCGCAAAGATGTGGTGACAATAGACGGAACCGCTACAATCATAGATGCCCTGCACCTCATGACGGAAAACTCTATAAAGTCACTTGTAATAACTCCCCACTCGGAAACAGACGCTTACGGGATAGTCACGTTTACCGATATCGCAAAAAAGGTCGTTGCGAGCGACGAGAGAATTGAGATGTTAAACGTATTCGATATCATGACGAAACCATGCATCGCCGTGCGTGGCAACCTTAACATTCGCTATGCCGTAAAGCTGTTGACCGATCTTAATATATCAAGGGCCATCGTGGTGGATG
>JAJRTC010000009.1 GCA_024278445.1 Nitrospirota bacterium | reverse complement strand
AGTTCCATCGGGGCGCGAAATGGCATAACGGCGACTTTGCGATAAATTTTCTTTGAGGCATTGGGGTTTACATAAGCTGTGCCTCTTAAATTTTCACTCTGGCTGGAACCTGAAGATTCGGACAAAAAGTCACTGCCTTCAGGTGTGGGGTTTGATGCACACGACAGAAGAGGAAGCGCGACGACGACAAGGAGAAGGCTCATGCGCAAGAAAAGCTTTGAAACGGCAAAAGCTTTTTGAGCAATGCGCTTGATGTTAGCGCCAGACTCACTCAACCCCATTTTCCCATCCCCCCTCTTTGTAAATCCACAAAACTTTATTTATACACTACACTATCAACGTATTACTTTGTTATAATTAGCACAACCCACCCAAAAGAGTTGTTTTTTTGACTAAATCGACAAAAACCTACGCCAACATACTGTAATATAGAACATCGCTGGTAACGAGAACTTTGGTAAAACTATCGGCAAATATAAATGGCAATATCAACGATATTTTCAAAACATATCGAAAGCTTGTGAAAAATTGCACTTTCACACCCATTTAATGCCTTCTTTGAGAACAGAAAATGAGAAAAAAGGGAAAGTCAGGCGATTTAATATCGAGTAACATATGGAAAAAAATATGGAGTCTTCAAGGCAAAACATGCCAGGCACAAGACAGAAAAGAAGCCGTAAAAACCTTTTTTAACGAAATCGGCAAGATTATCCAGTATAAGTCCGCAGTATATTTCCCTATTGATATCCCTACGCAAGTCCCCTGCCCAACAGATCATATAGAATTCAACCTCCCCGATTATGCCAAAGCCGGAGAAAAATATGCCAGGGTTTACTACGCTCTTGATCCGCTAAAAGCTTTAAGCCTCCCCTCCAACATTAACAAACCGGCCAAAACTACTGACTTCGTTCCACCAGACAAGATAACGGAGGGGGAATATTACAACGATTTTTTAAAGCCTTTAGGCATAGCCTATAACCTTGGTTGCCAAGTCGGCTTTAACGGACGATCCGTAGGTGCCCTGGGATTTCATCGTGGTTTGAACGATAAAGATTTTACTGAAAGAGATAAAAAAATACTCGCCTATCTTGCGCCGCCTTTCGCCTACGCTCTTTACAATCTGGACTTCATAGGGCAGATGTCAAATACCTTGAGAAAAATTAAAAAAAGAGCAGGGGACGCAATCGGGGCGGAACAGGTAGCCGCATGGCTTTTTAACAGCGACTTTGGGGTTATATCGGAAAGCGTCGAGGCTCAAAAGCTGATGAGGCAATGGACCGGCGACAAGGATGAAAAAAACTTTGGCATAGAAGCTTTCCCTGAGCCGATCCGGGAGATTCTGCGCAAAATCAAGCCACAAAACCCGATGAATAGTGAAAAAAAATCTGCCAGCAATAAACTTCTGCTGGAAATTAATGGTAGAAACTACCTTTTCACGGCCATGATAATGACCCACGACAAAAGGAAAACTGGGGTAGGGTCGATTTTGCTGACGGCGGAATCTATGTCTAAACGGGAAAGAACTTTTGATTTATACCCGTCGTTTGGTTTTACGCCAAGGGAAGAAGAAATTTCGGCACTTCTGGTTCAGGGATTTAAAAACAGTGAAGTGGCAGAACAGCTTTGCATCTCGGTTAACACGGTAAAGGGCCACTTAAAATCTATTTTCGAGAAGACACGTGTTGATAACCGCACAGCGTTGATCTCGTTGCTATTTATGTCAAGCCGTGCAAAATAAGGGTCGGCACCTACGCCTTCTTCACAAACTCCGATTTTAGCCCCATGGAACCGATCCCGCTTATTTTGCAATCGATATCGTGATCGCCATCAACCAAACGGATATTTTTGACCTTGGTTCCAACCTTTACAACCAAAGACGAGCCTTTGACCTTAAGATTCTTGGTTACCGTTACCGTATCGCCATCCTTAAGGATGTTACCCACGGAATCACGCACTTCTGCCAATTTATCATGGTCTGTATCGGCACCATCCTTCGACCATTCATGGGCGCATTCCGGGCAGACGCACATGTCGTTGTATTCATAGGTAAATTCTGAGTTGCATTGAGGGCAGTTAGGCAATGTGCTCATGAGGGAAATACCAGCTATTTGAAAAGGCAAGATTTTAGCCTTATAGCATATTAATTACAACGCCTATTCCTGCGTCAGGTTATGAACTTGCCACACTTTTGGTGTTCGCCCATCGTCAGATAACCAGCGTGAGGAGGAGCTTCTTGATGCTAAGCGGGAGCTTATCAAGCTTAGGGGCTAAGGTTCGGCGCACCGAGGAGGAGAGAGATATACTAAAAAAGGCCACCGCGTACTTTGCCAGGAAGTCCGAGTGAAGTGCGGTTTTATTGAGCAGGGTTCCGCTACCGGAACTGACGTTTGCAACTGGTAACCAGCCGTCGTAGCGCCTCTCCACAAAGATTGTCATTGAGAGGAGCCCTTTACGACAGTGGAGATCTCATGTAAAAGCAAGATCCTTCACCTTCGGTTCAGGATGACAAGTGACGTTAGCCCGTAATTGACGCGTGCGCTCGCCCGTAATGATAAGTGGGTGCGTATTGTTGGCCTGAACTCTCAAACCCTCAAGTCCCTCAAAACAAACCAGACCTTCAAATTCTCCTTTTGTATCTTTTGCATCTTCTGCTCCACCTGTTGTTTAACTCTTTTGCGTTCACGTTTACCATCGCATTCAACGGTCACGAAAGACCGCATGAAAGGAAAACGAAAATGATGACGATGATGACACAGATTAAAAAAATTGCTCCCCAACAGAGGGGCGAGAGAGACGTATTGCCAAGCATCAGTCATCAGATAAGCAAAAAGACGCAATTTGAAAAATCCGGTTCCCGACCGGACAAGCCCGGCCATCCCCCCTGGCCGGAACCTGTCACCCCGGGGTCCTTCCGGCTTCCCGCCCTAACGACACCAAATAGCCCCTCGCCCCTTAGTTGGGAACCGGATTTTTCAAATTGCGTTTTTATTTACGGAGTAAAAAACCGATGAGCGAAAATTTTTTGTTACCCGATACAAAAATTCTCCTGCTCCTGACTGGTGTCGCATGGTCTGCCCTCATAGCCCTTGCCAAAAGGGCAATTAATTCCATTGAGAAAAAAATAGATGAAAACGCGAAGGCGGTTGCCACATTGCAATCTCGCATGGCGACGATGATAGGCGACACGAAATACAGAATAGAACGCAACTTCCGAGATATTTTGGAAGACTCCCGCGACGACATAAAAGAGCTCTCAAAACGCCTTGACTCTAGTGCCTATGAACGCAGGCGCGAGATCGAAAAATTAAACAGCGAACAGGCCGAGAAAATAGAAGCCTTGCGGCTCCACACGGTTTCCCGTGGCGAGTTTGCGCTTTTGTCCACAAACCTTCATCTCAAAATCGAAGCGATCTATACCCATTTAATCTCAAACGATAACAGGAGCTGACATGCCGCCAGAAAAAAAGGAGACGCAGGCGAGAGCCTTGAGAAAACGGCTCCTCACTGTTCTTTATGATTTATACCTGTTCCCCCAGCCAGCAGGGTCGCTCGTTTATGTTTTGCGCGAGTTAAACCCGTCGGTGACAGAGAAAAAGGTGCACGCACTTGTTGCCTATCTTGAAAAGAAAAACTATGTGGCAATAAAGAGAAAAGACGGGGCGGTTAACTCTGTGCGCATAACGTCGCTTGGTGCGGACGTTGTTGAAGGAGCTATTCAGGACAGGGGAGTTTTGCCCGCATGGACGGAGCTATCCGGCCTTGTGGCTAAAAAAGGAATTCGCAAGGCTGTTCTCATGTTCCTTGCGCAATACCCTGAGTCATTCAGCGGTGACGACGAGATTTTGGCGGAACTGTATGAGCTTGGCATGCGTGATGTTCACCTGGACGAAGCGCGGTTTCACATCTGGTATCTCTCCGGCAAAGCTCTTGTGGAAATGAAAACCCATCCTTTGAGTGGCGACATGGTTTATTGCGCCAAAATCACCGCGCTCGGCACAGACGTTGTAGAGGGGCATGCAAAAGATTCGGGAGTTACGTTCAATGAGCAATAACCACAGTTCATGCCTTTCCGAAAACCAGCTTAAGGTTATCCGCAATGGCGTTAGGCAAAAGCGCGATTGGGAAAGCGTGTGCAAGGAAGTGTGTGCGGAAAAACCTGTAACACAAAAACTTGTGAGAGACGAAATGGACAAGGTCGCCCAGATGGACGCAAAGATATATGGGGCGAAGCGTGAGGGAACACGGTTAATTAACGAGTTTCTGGAAAAAATAAAAGACGGTGACGACGTAGACGGGATGGCGGCTCTTTTTGAGCAAGCTATATATCGCGACATCCTGCGGCGTTATGCAGAGCTTGCCGACCCGTTTGTTTCGATGTCTACAGAGCAGATCCTGAAACTGGAGATGGCATACAGAACCGCAAGAGGGAGCAAACAAAACCTTAAGAAAAACGAGCCGAACGAGATGGAACGGTTACGCAAGGTTATAGGCGAACGTGCTACGAACAATGGAGGTGCTCGATGACACCTGATGAAATCTTCAATTTTCTGCTAAGCCCGAAAAACTTTGCAGAGACGATGCTGAAGGTTGACGATCGTTATGTAAAACTCGATCCGTGGCAGGTGGAGTATCTTGCGTCTCGCAGAAAGCTTACCTCGATATTAAAAAGCAGAAGGGTTGGCGGGTCGTGGATCATGAGCGTAAAGATGTTCCTGCGCTCGCAGATGATACCGCGATATAGCGGAACCTTTATAAGTTTGAATCGTGAAGAAGCACGCGGAAAAATAGATTATGCCGACGAGCTTTACGACTCGCTCCCATCAAGCTGGAAATTAAAACGGGTAACCCGCTCTCGCGACGAGATATCGTTCACAGATTATCGCGGGCGTCGTTCGGTGTTGCGGTCGTTAGCCGGAAAAGCGCCACGCGGCAGGGGAGGGGATGTAGGTATATCAGAGCTTCCGCACTGCATGAACGCAAACGATATTTATGAAGGCGCTCTGCATGTCACGGCGAGAAGTGCCGAACATCACTTGACGATAGAATCTACCCCGCTTGGCAAAAACGGCGTGTTCCACGACATCTCGACAGGCAAATATCCGCTGTTCAAAAGGTTTGAGGTTCCGTGGTGGGTATCGAAGGCGCTTTCTATCGACATTGAAACTGCGGCAAAAGAAGCGCCGTTAATGACAACAAAAAACCGCGTCGAAAAATTCGGAACCGACACGCTTAAAACTATTTACGCTTCCATGCCGGATCGCTCTTTCATGCGCGAGTCTGAGCTTGAGTTTTCCCTGATGGACGACTCGGCGTTTCCTGTTGATCTTCTTATGTCATGTTCATCTGCCGAGTTTGGCTCGACGATAGATTGCTCGCTTCTTTATATGCGTGTCGATGGTGTTCCAACGAATCATCATTTTAACTGGCTTGCACGGGCACGGCGCGGCGCACTATACGCAGGCTTCGACCCTGGCCGCAAAAAAGATCAGGCGGCCTTGACGATTGTCGATCTGGTTAACGGCGTGTTTGAAGTCCGCATGACCGTTTCGATGAAAAACACACCGTTCGCCATACAACGGGAAACGCTCGACAGGCTTATGAGGATGGGCGCCACAAAAATTGCGATGGATTCAACAGGAATAGGCATGGACATGAGCGAGCGGATGGAACGCAAATATCGTGATGCTGTAAAAGGTGTTCACTTCACCGCAGGTTCCAAAACGATGATGGTCACAGGTGCCTATAACCTTTTTACGGCGGGCGACATCGTTATTCCGGCAGAGCGCGACCTTATAGGAGAGCTGTCTTCGATACGCGAATCTGTAACCGATGCGGGCAATGTCGTCTATCAGCCTATTGCAAAAGACCATCATGCAGACATGGCGTGGGCCTTACTGCTGGCAATTGAATCCGCACGGGGCGCAGGTGGCGCACTGGTGGCTGGTTACGAATCGATATCCAAAAGAAGCGTGCTTCAGGAAAGCTTTAACGAAAGGTAAAAGATGCTTAAAAAGAAACCAACAGAAGGCGAGATCATCTCGACCCGTCAACCGGCCGACCTCGCGGGATATGGCGTTCGTAACTTAACTCCGTCGCGGCTCTCTGCCATCCTTGCCGCTCTTGACGCAGGTGACGTAGCCGACGCCATGGCGCTGTTCGACGAGATGAATGAAAAAGATTTGCATTTGGGTGCGGTCACTCAAACACGGGTTCTCTCGGTCGTCTCGCGCGATAGATCAGTCGTCCCTGCATCAAGCGATGCAGAAGAGGTGCAGATTGCAAAGTTCGTTGGCGAAGTTTTTGACGCGATCCCTCGCAGACGTGAGGCGCTCTGCCATCTTATGTCTGCCATAACTCACGGCTTTGCGGTGGCCGAGATAGTTTGGGAGGTAAACGCGGGCATGGTGCGCGTTAAAGAATTTTTGCCTCGCCCGCAGAGGCTTTTTAGTTTTATAGACCCGGATGATACGTCGTGCCTGCTCGATTTTCCCGCGTGGGTAAACCAGGAAACTGGGCAGAGCGTAAAAATCCCTCGTGAGAAATTCGTATATCACAAGAATTTTATGGGTAACGGCAACCCGTTAAAGGGCGGGCTTTATCGCGGTATATCGTGGTATTACTTTTTCACAAACTTCACCATGAAAGACTGGCTTACCTTCATGGACGTCTACGGAATTCCATTAAGGCTTGGCCGCTATAACTCTGCAACAGACGAGAACTCACGCGCAACGTTAAAAAAAGCGGTGGCGAATTTAGGCTCGGACGCGGCGGCAATTATCTCGGACGATACGACGATAGAGTTTATCCAGGCCGCCATATCCGGCAACCACTCACTCTTCCGCGAGGCGGTGGAACATTTTAATCGCCAAAAATCAAAACGTGTTCTTGGCCAGACGTTGACCACCGAAAGCTCGGAGAAGGGCTCTTATTCCTTAGGGAAAATTCATGACGCCGTGCGTGGCGATATCGTGGCGTTCGACGCAATGGCGCTGGATGAAACACTTACCAATGACCTTGTGCGTCCGCTGGTTGAGTTTAACTTTGGCCCCCGCAAACGTTTCCCCAAAATAGTCACAAATCTTTCCGGCGCGGGCGAAGCTAGCGCAAAACTTGAACAGGTGAAAAAACTGGTGGAACTTGGCGCGAAAATACCCGCTAGGCATGTTGCCGAAATTACCGGCGTTCCCATGTTGGGCGATCTTGACGCGCCATTCACATATGGAGAGGAGCTTTAATAAAAAATGCAAAACAAAAAAATTGTGATCGTTCCATTCGGTACGTTTCCACATCCGCTGGGGGAACAGGTTATAGACCATGACGCCGTTCAAAGAATCGTTACCCGTTTAAACGAATGGGGGCGAGATATCGTGGTCGATTATCGCCACGAGTCTATGACCGAATGCGGAACGGCAGAGGCGGCTGGATGGGTGAAAACACCGACAGTTGAGATAAGTGAAGATGGGGTCGAGGCGCTCAGAGAGTGGACCGACGACGCGCGGGCTCTTATTGAGTCTCAAAAATACAGGTTCCTGTCGCCTGTTTTCGAATCGAAAAACGGCAAAATCATTGGGCTTTTGAACCTGGGGCTTACTAACAACCCGAACATTCATTCCATGCCGCCATTAATAAACCAACTTCAAAGCAAGGAGATTTACATGGAACAAAAAATTTGCACGCCGGTTAAAGAGGCGTTGGGTCTTGATGACTCAGCAACGAGTGAGGATGCGTTGAGCCTGCTAACTTCGCTTGTCGCCAGGCGTAATGAAACGCCATCGATAGCGGGGTTGTTGGGTGACGCTGTCGCCGTGTTGGGCCTGACGCCAGACGCAACCGACGATGACGTTCAGCAAAAAATTGTGGAACTTTCCAAAGGTGCCGTGGCAAACCGTGACGAAACGGTAGACCGGTTGGTTAACGACGCGGTTTCGGCAGGCAAACTGCGCCCGGCCTTAAAAGAGTGGGCAAGGCGATTGGCCGTGGCAGATCCTGATTCCTTCAGGCTTTACATCGCCAACAGCGGCCCGCAGATACCTTTAGGAATCGCGATAGATGAAAAAAGAGGCGTTGCGCATGAAAAGCGAACAGAGAGCGAGCGGAACGTGATGCGACTTTTAAACATCGATTCTGCCGACTACGAAAAGTACGGCAACTAAGAAAGGAAATTGAAAAGTGGCGAACCTTACACAAGACAGAAAATCTATAAGAAAAGATGGAACTCTTTTCTCCCATCCGGTTTCAGCGGCTACCACGATATACGCAGGCGCGTTGGTAAACCTGGATTCGGCAGGCAACGTGGTTGCGGGGGCGGATAACCAGGCTCACACGTTTACAGGCAAGGCGGATTCCCGTGCGAACAATTCGGCGGGGTTAGCAGGCGACATATCGTGCGAAGGGCATCGCGAAGGTGTTTTTGAATTTAACGCGGTCGGCATGACGCAGGCAGACGTGAACGAAGACGTTTATATTGTAGACGACAACACGGTGGGCAAGGGAATTGTTGCCCAGCCTGTGAACGTAACAGGTGTCGTGTTGAAGAGAATCGCCACCAGCCGTGGCGGAACATACGCGTTGGCTTACACCAACACCGGCACGACTTTAAGCTGGGGTGGCGGGTCGGCCATTAACGTTTCGGTTAGTGGAGATTTTACTTTAACCGCCACCGATGGTTCGCAGATTTTGGCCAACGTTACTTCTGCCTCACTTCCGGGCCTTAACCAGTCAGACAACATTCAGCTACGACATGTTAAATGCGGCAGGATCGCCGAAGTGGCATCTGCGACATCCGTTTATATAGACATCCTTACAGCCGTAAGGGCGTAACCCGATAAACCCGACACACGAGAGGATTTTTTAAAATGATATTTTTAGTTTACTCATCTGTTTTTGTCGTCATTGCTTTCTGTTTGGCGACAGGCACCCATGTTGATAGTGACACAGGGCTTCTTTTGCCGGCGCTCTTTGGCCCCGTGATAAACCGCTCTACCTTAAGCGACACCATGCGCGGATATAAAACCGTTTTCGCCAAGGCGTATGAAGCCGCCACAACGCATAGCGATATTCTGGCCATGCGTGTAGATTCCAAAACGGGACAGGAAGAATATCGCTGGCTCGGTGCTTTCCCCGGGCTTCGTGAATGGTTGGGAGACCGCGCCGTTAAAGATTTGGCGCAGGACGGTTTTGTAATTAAAAACCGTGACTTTGAAGCCACTGTTGGTGTTGACCGAAACGATATTGAAGATGACAACATAGGCGTATACGCTCCGCTTTTCTCGCAACTGGGCGAAAACGCAAAACAGCACCCGGACGAGCTTATCTTCTCACTTATCGCGGAAGGTTTCACCAAAACCTGTTTTGATAACCAGTTCTTTTTCGATACCGACCATCCTAACGGAGACCAGCCGCTATGGTCTAACAAGGGAACATCAGTCCTTACGGCGGCGGCGTATGAGACTGCCCGGCAAAACATGATGAGCCTTGTAAACGAGGAGGGCAGGACGATGCGCCTGACCCCGTCGCACATGATAGTACCGCCACAGTTGGAAAAAGAAGCGCTCGATATCGTAAGGGCAGACCTTACGACCAACGGTGAATCGAACGTCTGGAAAAACTCTGCCGACGTGATCGTGGCGCCGGAGCTAGCGACCAACCCGACCTACTGGTTTTTGGCTTGCCTTAACAAACCGGTAAAACCGTTCATCCTGCAGATGCGCAAAGAGGCGCAGTTCGTTGTTCTGGACAATTACGACGACGAAAACGTATTCATGCGCAAGGAGTTTATTTACGGCGTGGACTATCGTGGCGCCGTGGGCT
>JAJRTC010000093.1 GCA_024278445.1 Nitrospirota bacterium | reverse complement strand
TCTACAATAGATACATCCAGAAAAAACTCCCACGACTCGGAAACAAGAACCGTGATAATAGAAATAGTCGTAACGATGGAAATAGCCGCACACAAAAAGAGCGCAACTTTTATAACTTCCTCACCCCATCGGGCCTGGCGTTTAACAAAAAACCTGGATGGAGCTTTTAAACCGGTTTCCTTTGATTTTGATTTGCCCATACTACCTGACGGTGCGTAACGCATCTTCCATGCTTTTGCCTTCTATCTCTTTTTTGGAAAATATCGACCCGGCGATTTTGTTCGTTACCATCTCTTGCGCAAAGCTGTAAACAGTGTCGGAGAGCGGAACAAATCCTACTTCCTTTGCCAGTTGTCCTGCGTTTTTAATGTAAAAATGCACGAACTTTTGAACAGCAACACGGCTCAGGCTTTTTGTTCGCACATAAATAAATATAGGGCGGGAGAGCGGTTTGTAGGAGCCATCATTAATGGTTATGGCAGATGGAGCCACGGGCCCCGTACCTGCGTCAACCGGAACCAGCTTAAGCTTGTTTTTATTTTCCTTGTAGTAAGCATGGCCCAAATAGCCTAACGAGTTTTTGTCACCCGCTACCCCTTGAACCAGCACGTTAGGGTCGGCACTGGCCGTATAGTCTGGCCTTGACGCCTGCGCTTTTCCATTAATTACCTTGGTGAAATAGTCAAAGGTGCCAGAATCAGTTCCGGGCCCATAGAGCCGTATCGGTTTTGCAGGCCAAGCGGGCCTTACGTCGCTCCACAGTTTTACGGAACTGCCGGGTTGCCATATTTTTCTGAGTTCTTCTACCGTAAGATAATCTACAAAATCATTTTGGGCGTTAACCACAACCGAGAGGCCGTCATAGGCGACCGGAAGCTCGATAAACTCTATTCCCTTTTCTTTTGCGACGCTCAATTCTTTAGATTTGATCGGACGCGAAGCATCGCTTATATCCGTTTCACCGGCAAGGAACTTTTTAAAACCGCCACCCGTGCCGGAAATACCGACAGTGACGCGAACCCTGGGAGCCTCGTGCAAAAACTCCTCGGCCACGGCCTCCGTTATAAGAAAAACATTTGAAGACCCGTCTATCTTCACGGTTCCCCTCAGTTTTTGGTCACTCTGCGCTTTCGCAATTCCTGAGAAAAAGACCAGTGTAACCAAAAGGCCTGGTACCAAAAACTTCTTCATTGCAACTCTCCTGCCTGTTTTATTCTTTCGTATACTTTTCATAACCAAGTTTTAGCAAGGGGATGTTAAGGGAATGTTAAGATCGTATAAACCTCTCTAAAAATCAGGTAACAAGCGGAATTGTTATTCTAAAAACAGTTCCACGGCCCGGCTCACTTTCAACATCTACCCCGCCGCCATGCGAAATAGCCACATGTTTCACAATAGACAACCCAAGCCCCGTCCCGCCAAGCTCACGAGAGCGGGCCTTGTCTACCCTGTAAAAGCGCTCAAAAATTCTTTGCTGATGTTCAGGGGCGATGCCGATGCCATTGTCTTCCACCTCGATTACCACATTCTGGCCCACTTTTTTAAGCCGTATGGAAACATGCCCGCCATGCGGCGTATATTTCAAGGCGTTATTGGCAAGGTTGCTTATCGCCTGCGAAACGGCCTCTTCATCACCATTTATCAACAGATGTTCAGCCGAAACTTCAGACACCACAGAGATATCGCGTGATGAACTTTCCGTAGAGAGGGTCTGAATGACGCTGTTAACAACCACTTTCAAATCAAGACGTGTTCCATCTAGCAATCCTTTTTCAGATTCCTGCTTTGACAACGTTAAAACATCGCCAACTAATGTAGCAAGCCGAATGGACTGCTTTTCTATTTTCTTAAGAAAACGGGTACGATCGTCTTTATGCATATCGGTATCATCGACTATAGTTTCGATCAACGCCCGGATTGCGGTCACGGGGGTTTTTAGTTCATGTGAAACGTTAGCGACAAAATCTCGCCTTACACGCTCAAAAGCGTAAAGATCGGTAATGTCGTGAAGCACTATTACCGCGCCGGATATTTTTTTATCCAGCGAAAGCGTAGGCGCGGAGAGTATTTGTATATGCCTGTTCCCCTCTCTTTTAAAAACCATTATCTCCTTTTCCACACGCGATTTAGTGGTAATGGTTTGCGCCAGAATATCGTTTAGCTCCTGCAAGACGGTAACTTCCCATAACGGTTTTCCGATACTGTTTTCAAGCGACGTAGAGGTTATCTCACATGCGGCTTTATTGATATGAACGATCCGCTCGTCTATATCTGTCGCGATAACACCTTCAACCATTCCAGCCAGAATAGCCTTAAGCCTGTTTCCCTCTCCGCTTATCGTTTCTATACGCTCTTTTAAGTTATCGGCCATGAGATTTAGCGCACGGGCAAGCTTCCCTATTTCGTCTTCCCGCTCCTCGGCAACTTTTTCGTCATACTTTCCAAGCGCCATGGATTCAGCCACCCGGGTTATAGACTCTATAGGGCGAGAAAAATGAAGCGCCATAAAACAACCTAAAACAAGTGCCGCCATTACGGCCAACCCAGCGCCTAAGGCAACCGTTTCTTTCAATCCGGAGAGTCTTTCATCAATTTTTGAAAGCGATATGGAAGTTCTTGCATAACCTGCAACGCTTCCGTCACGGATCATCGGCAATGCGTAGTACATCATTTTTATTCCGATGGTATCGCTATACCTGGTTGCACTTCCCTCACCATGAGAGCGGGCAGAGAGAACTTCGGGCCTGGCACCATGATTATCCATTAGTTTGGGGTCTTCACGCGAATCGGCTATAACAACGCCGTTTCTATCGATCAATGTAAAACGTGTGCCTATTTTTTCTCCCAGTTCTTTTATACGTAATTGCAGGCCGGAACTATCATCAAAAGACCTTGAGCTTGCGATTGCGTCCAGCATCAAGGCCCGTGACTTAAGCTCGCTCCTGGTCTCCTGAAGTGAATCTTTTTCTATCCACTTGCTAACAAGCCCGCCGAGCAACAGGGAAAAAAGCAGGATTATGGCAGTGTAGCCTGCGTAAATTTTCCAGATAAAACGGGATGAAAACATGGCTAAGACATTTCTTTGTCGGCAAACCTGTAGCCTACACCCCGGATTGTTTCTATCAGATCGCTCCTGTCCTTCAGCTTTTTTCTGATTCCGCGTATATGCACGTCGATATTGCGGTCCAACACGAAGGTTTTGTCGTCACCTGCGACGTTTAACAGTTGATCGCGCGTAAAAACACGCCCCGGATAAGAGGCGAGATGGTATAGCAGTCTAAACTCCGTCGCAGTAAACGGCTCCGTTTTGCCGTTTATGATAACTTCATATTTTTCAGGGTCTACTTCAACGTCGCCGCAGGTAATTTTAACCACGTTATCGCCAACTTCTTTTAGAGGGCCCCTGCGTAAAACAGCTTTTATCCTGATGGCAAGCTCTTTTAAGCTGAAAGGTTTTGTCATGTAATCATCGGCACCAAGGCCAAGCCCAAGAATAATGTCGCTCTCTTCACCTTTTGCTGTAACCATTATGATAGGTATGTCCCGCGTAACCTTGTTTTCTTTCATCTTTCGGCACACTTCCAGCCCGTCGAGGCCCGGCAACATAAGATCCAGAATAACAAGGCCTGGTGAATCTGTTTTTACAAGCTCCAACGCTTCTTCACCATCCGGCGATATGGCGGTAGCATAACCTTCTTTGCCAAGCTTGTATTCAATAGCTTCGCTGATATCCGGCTCATCTTCTACTATCAGAATTTTTATTTTTTTCATTTTCATATACTTACATGTCGTAATAACTCCTGAGAATATATACGCTTTGTTAAGATTTTGTAAAGATCAGGTGAGGATACTGCACGTTTAGCGCAAGATGAATCAAAAGGGTGAGTTGAAGCAGATGCGGGCCAACCCATATGGGCAGACCCGCCTTAGCATTATCAGATCAGGCAACCTTGAATTTGCAAACGAGTTCCTCAAGTTCCCCCGCGATCTTGGCAAGTTCACCAGACGACACGTTAACCTGTTGGGCGCCCGCGCTACTGTCGTTGGCCGCCTGGCTTACCCCCTGGATGTTGGAAGATACTTCGTTAACACCTTTTGCCGCTTCACCTGCGTTTTTTGAAACATCGTTGGCACCGGCAGAGACCTCCGCTATCATCGAAGCTATGTTGTTAGCTCCGCTGGCCGCCTCGGAAACATTGGAAGAAATTTCCTCCGCCGCCTGCGACTGTTGCTCAACCGAGTGCGTTATCACGGCTACAGACTCGTTAATAGAGGTAATAATAGCGGCAACGTCGGAGATAACGTCAATAGCATCATTCGTGTTGCCTTGAACTCCTTCGATGCGAGACGCGATATCTTCAGCCGCAGTGGCGCTCTGGTTTGCAAGTTCCTTGATCTCGTTGGCTACA
Organism: Nitrospirota bacterium; assembly: GCA_024278445.1. Classification (GTDB taxonomy): domain Bacteria; phylum Nitrospinota_A; class UBA7883; order UBA7883; family JAJRTC01; genus JAJRTC01. The sequence goes on along the minus strand of JAJRTC010000093.1, from coordinate 582 downwards.
ACCGCAAATCCTTTGCCCGCCTCCCCTGCGGACGCGGCCTCTATCGTAGCGTTTAGCGCGAGCAGGTTCGTCTGCTCCGCTATCCGTTTTATAACCTCGGTCACTTCGCCTATCTCTTTTGCCGCAATTCCTAACGTGTTCATGGTGCCAGAAGCTTTTGTCGACATCTCGGTTGCCTGAACGGAAACTTTCGAGGCGTCACCTGCGTTTTTCGAAATTTCATTGATCGAGACCGTCATCTCCTCTATCGCGCCGGAAACGGAATCCATGTTCGAGGACATCTGTTCCGCACTTGACGCCACGTTAGAGATGTTAAGGCTCATCTCTTCCACGGACGATGCCATGGTATTAATGTTTGACGACATTTCTTCCGTCGCACCGGCCACTGTGTTGGCCTGATTCGTGGTCTCCTCCGAACCTGAAGCAAGCTGGTTTGAAACTGTAGACAGTTCTTCTGACGATGACGCAAGCGTTTTGGAATTTATGGAGATCTCACTTACGAGCAGTTGGATTTTTTCCACGAACTTGTTAAACCATTCGGCCATTTCGCCAAGCTCATCCTTTGTAGTAACCTGCAGGCGT
>JAJRTC010000092.1 GCA_024278445.1 Nitrospirota bacterium | reverse complement strand
TTTCTCAGGTAGTAAAGTTTTGCTCGCCGTACCTTACCTGCGCGGACAACTTCCACTTTTTCAACTCTCGGTGAATGAAGCGGGAAAATACGTTCAACACCAATGCCGGAAGATACCTTGCGGACGGTAAAAGTTTCTCTTACACCGCCATGTTTTTTGGCGATAACAACACCTTCCACAACCTGAATGCGCTCTTTTTCGCCTTCAATAACGCGCATATGTACGCGAACGGTTTCTCCGATATTAAACTCCGGAGGGGAGTCTTTCATGTTTTCTTTTTCTACGAAATCTATTGCATTCATCTCAAATCCGCCTTTTTTGTGAAAAGCCCGTCTGGCTTATATGGCCGTCATTCACGCCCAAAGAGCCTGTCTATTATTATTGCCGCAGCGCATCGAACCGGCAGGTGGTTAAAATCACCCGCACCTTCGATAGGAGCCAGCCTGATATCGGCCTTTTCCATAGCTTCCGGCGCCATACCGTGACCCGTGCCGAACATCACTATGGATCGCCCGGCGGAATCGAGAAGCTGTCTCGCTTTGGCGTAACTTACGCAGTTACCGTCACTCTTGGCTCCAGTGGATACAAGCGTAACCCCCTGTTTGCCAAGTGAGAAATTATCTATCATGTCGTCAATAGTGTCAACAACTTTTACATGTGCCAAAGCCCTCTTTCTGTGCGGGTTATGTTCGCCGCCGTGCCCCTCTGTCCAGTGGCGGGTCATTCTGGCAATCAGCCTTTGCTGTGTTTTCAGAGGTGTTACGATATAAATACTTAAAATTCCATATGTTAAGGATAACCGCGCCATATCATGCACATCAAGCGTGGTAACCGACGTGGTTACGATATTACCCGTTTTGTTCAACATCGGGTGGTGTATCAGGCCTACCGCCACTTTTTCGTTTGGGGATGGTTTCTCAATCATGATTTTTTTCCGTCACCCTCCGCGCAAGCTCTTTTTCGGAGTTTGTGAGGTTCGCCCGTGTTATAAGGTCTGGCCTGCGTTCTGCCGTTCTGATGATAGACTGCTCCCGTCTCCATTTTTCAATTTTTCCATGATCGCCAGATAATAAAACGTCTGGAACCTTTTTTCCCATAAACTCAGGCGGGCGAGTGTAGTGCGGGTGTTCCAGAAGATTTTCAGCGTGCGAATCTTTTGCGGTAGATTCAGCTTCTTTTACGACTCCGGGGTTGAGCCTTGCCACTGCGTCTATCAAAACCATGGCAGGCAACTCACCGCCGGTTAAAACATAGTCGCCAATCGATATTTCCATGTCGGCAATAAGCCGCACGCGCTCGTCTACTCCCTCATATCTGCCGCACAGGATGATAAGCCCTGGCAGTTTTGCAAGCTTACGGGCTTTCGCATCGCAAAACGGCTCACCCTGCGGCGTCATCAAAACAACTTTGGCCCCCTTGTTCTTTTCTCTCAACTCATCAACCGCCTCAAAGAACGGCTCTGCTTTCATCACCATCCCGGAACCGCCGCCATAAGGGTAGTCGTCGGTTACCTGATGTTTGTCATGCGTCCATTTTCGCAAATTATGGACATCTGTTTCGATGATGCCTTTATCCTGCGCCCTGCCGATAATAGAGTGGTTCAATGGCCCGTCAAACATCTAAGGAAATATCGTTACAATATCAAATTTCATTTTTTAAATTTACCGCCAGTCGATAACAAATAAAGGGGAGGGCGCATTTTTACTCAACCTCCTCCATGGGAGAAATTAAAATCCTTTTCCCCTTGATATCCACTTCCTTCACAATTTCGCTGATATACGGTATCAGAAGCTCGCCACCGTCCTCTTTTTTTATCTCCCACACATCTTTTTCGCCGGCGGAAAAAAAATCTCGCAGAGTTCCTATCTTTTCGCCAGAGTCATAATCGAACACCGGAAGCCCTACGATTTCCTCGTAATAATATTCGCCATCAGGGAGCGCAGGCATAAGATGTTTTGGGGCAAGAACCAACGCGGGGGTTATCTTTTTAACGTCTTCGGGGGTTTCTATCCCGTTTAACCTGGCGATAGAAGAATTGCCCCCCCGGAGCGAGTCTATCGCCATTATAAACGGCTTGCCGCCACGCTCTGGCTGTATGGTGAGAGGTTGTCCCAGAAGCTCTAAAACGGCGTCTTCAAAAAATGCTAAAAACTTTATTTCACCACGTACGCCGTGTGGCTTCAAAAGCCTGCCAACGGCGATTTTGTCTTCTGATTCGGGTACCCCTGTTTTAGACAAAAGCCTATTCCAGAATTTCCAGGCTGGCTTTCGTGTCTCTTTTTGTGGCCGATGCGGAGAGAAGAGCGCGCATGGCCGACGCCGTTCTGCCACGCCGCCCTATGACTTTGCCCAAATCCTCGTCGTTAACCTGCAGTTCGATAACAACGCCATTGTCTTCTTCGACCTCTTCAACATGTACGTCGTCAGGATGGTCAACCAAAGCCTGAGCAATATGCTCTATAAGTTCTTTCATTTAATTATCTATCCGAATTTAAGTAAAACTTGAAGCCACATCACAACGCTTTGTTATTGCGCTGTAACTCCTTCTTTTCTTAACAGGCTTTTTACCGTGTCAGAAACCTGTGCGCCAACCTTGAGCCAATACTCAACGCGGTCTTTATGCAGGTTTACCTGGTTTTCTGCCTTGTTCGGATTGTATTGCCCCAAAGTTTCAACGTTGCGTCCGCCGTCTCTCGGGTTGCGGGAGTCTGTTGCCACGATTCTGTAAACAGGTTTTTTCTTTGAACCCATGCGTTTTAGTCTTAATACGACAGCCAAAATATTCTCCTTTAAAAAATTAAATTATTGTTCCATGCCTAACCCTGCGCCGCCACCGGCAAAGGGGTTCATCATCGATTTTTTCCCCTTGCCCCGGCCCATGGTTTTCATCATCTTTTTCATTTTCTGGAAATTTTTAAGCATACGGTTGATCTCAATGATGTCCGTTCCGCTACCAGCCGCAATCCTGCGTTTTCTTGAGGTGTTAATAATACCCGGAGCGCTTCTCTCTTTCAATGTCATAGAATTTATGAGAGCTTCGGTTCTTAACATTTCGTCCGGGTCGTAATTTGCATTCTTCATGGCGGAAGCCGCGCCCGGAATCAACTTCATGACCTGGTCGAGCGGCCCCATCTTTTTTATCATTTGCAGTTGTTCTAAAAAATCGTTAAGGTCGAACGAGGCGGAGAAAATCCTTTGCGCCTGTTTTGCCGCCTTTTTTTGGTCGATGTTTTCCTGCGCTTTTTCGACGAGGCTCAAAACGTCGCCCATGCCCAGGATACGTCCTGCCAGCCTGTCCGGGTGGAACGTTTCGAACTGGTCTACCTTTTCGCCGATACCCGCAAATTTTATAGGAACGCCCGTAACCTTTTTAATAGAGAGGGCCGCACCACCGCGTGTGTCGCCGTCGAGCTTGGTTAACACAACGCCCGTCATGCCGATTTTTTCGTTAAATGTTTTGGCGACGTTAACGGCGTCCTGGCCTGTCATCGCGTCTGCTACGAACAATATTTCGTCGGGTTTTACAGTCTCCCGTATTTCCCGTAGCTCGTCCATCATGTCGTCGTCTATCTGGAGGCGGCCCGCCGTATCGACAATAAGAAAGTTTGCGCCTTCCTTTGCCATGGCGGCCATGGCCTGTTTGCAGATATCAACGGGTTTCATGTCTGGTGTAGCGGGGAACACCGGGATGTTTATCTGTTCTGCAAACGTTTGTAACTGTTCCATGGCGGCGGGGCGGTATACGTCTGCCGATACCACCATCGGGTTGTAGCCCTGTTTGGCTATGACCTTGGCGAGCTTAACGGTGGTCGTAGTTTTACCCGAGCCTTGAAGCCCGGTCATAAGCGCTATGGTGGGGCCGCGCTCGGAGAAGTTTATACCGGCAGTTTCACCCCCCAAAAGCTCGATCATCTTGTCGTGGACGATCTTTATCATATGCTGGCCGGGGTCGACGCCTTGTGCGGTTTTTGTTCCGAGGGCGTCTTCCTTTACCGAGGCGATAAACTCTTTGGTGACGGAGATGTTTACGTCGGCTTCAAGCAGGGCCATACGGACATCGCGCATGGCTTCGCCTATATTTTCTTCCGTCAGCTTATGAAGGCCTTTTAATCTTTTTACAGCGCCTTCCAGCCGCTCGCTTAATGACTCGAACATTTCAATACCATTTTATTCATTGAAACTTAATAAAAACCATGAAGTTTACCAGCGATAGAGTGGATATACAACATTAAAACTGATTATTGAAGAATAAATCAATAAATAGAGCTTCTGCTACCAACAGTTAAAACAGTGACTTGTTTGTCGTTATCTTTAACCGTATAAACCAGCCTTGGTCACCAATTCTTAATCTGTAGCCGCTTTTGATCGATTTGAAGTTCGTTGAGTTTGAAGGGCGTGGGTTGGTGGCGAGGCTATCGATTTGGTGAATCATTGCTCTTTGCTTGTCCTTGGGGATTTTTTTAAGCTGACGTTTAGCTTGAGGGGAAATTTTGATTCTGTAAGACACTTGTTATGCTAAAAACCCAATTCGGATTTAACTTCCTCCCAATCCTCGGCTCCTTTTTCCTCAGTTTCCTTAATGGCCTTTAAAGCATCTATCATATCTTCTGAATTTTCAGAAATATCAGTATATTGTGCGGTGAGTTTCTTTTGTCTGTTCATTATAAACGTAGGCGCAACCCATAGAAATGTTTGATCTTTCAGGAGATTAGTTGAGTCTCTTAATAGACTAAGCATGCTTTCGTGTAATTCTTCAAGGTGAGTAATTGGGGGCGTTCTGTTGTCTAAATTTTCTTTACTTATAGCTTCTTGGCATATTTCTTTGCTTATGATTTCCTGATAGATCCTATTTGCTAATTTTTTGCCTTTACCTTGTGTGCGGAAGAGCTTGTAAATTACTGAAAAATAAGAAATTGTGTGTGGACTTCCAGCGTAGTTTGAAATTTTTCGTCCGATCTCAGCAAACTCTACGCCAACGTCAGCGGCATCCATTAAATGGGCCATGTCCTATATCTCCATCCTCACCAAGCAAAAGCGCGTGTTTTATTTGAGGAACCTTGAGGTACGCTCACACCACCTCAATTATACAAGATATGAACTTTTTATGAAAAAAAAAGCCGGAGACGACTAAACCGCCTCCGGCTTTCGATAACTTTCCGCTATCCCTTTTTTTTACAAGAAAGGATTGGCGTAAAGGAGAATCAGCACGACAACCAGCGTGTAGATAACCAGCGACTCGATGAGCGCTAAGCCGATCAGCATGTTGGTAAAGATTCTGCCGTAAAATCCGGGGTTCCTTGCCATAGCGTTAACCGCACCGGAGACAGCGGCTCCCATGCCAATACCACCGCCAGCTGCGGCAAGACCCACGCCGACGACGCAACCCAGGGCAATGTAACTGTAAAACCCTGCATATCTTTCTTCACCGCCCACAGCGCCTTCTGCAAAACCCATAGCGGGTGCCAGCATGACTGCCGTGAAGATAAACAGCCCAGCGATCTTAAATTTCTTGTCCACCGTAAAATTCCTCCTTCGTTTATATAGCGTGACGCTTAACTTCGATAATCTTTATCAGTGCGCCTCCTCCAGCGCCCCGGATATGTAAACAAGTGAAAGCAGAATGAAAACCAGTGTCTGCAAAATTCCAAGCATGAATGTTAAGGCGATCATCGGCATCGGTAAAAAGAGCGGCACGAGAAAGCCTAAAACAAGAATAACCAGTTCGTCCCCACGCACGTTACCGAAAAGCCTGACGGCCAACGTAAGTGGACGGGCAAGATGGGAGATGATTTCTATCGGAAGCATAAGTGGCACCATCCACCAGACAGGCCCCGTAAAATGTTTAACGTATGAGAACCCGTGGCGATATACGCCAACAGATTGGTATACGACAAAAACCGTGATCGCCATGCCAAGGTTTGTGTTTACGTTAGCGGTAGGCGACACGCATCCGGGGAAAAGCCCTATCATGTTTCCGCAGAAAATGAAAAACGCAAGCGTACCGATAAGCGGGAAGAATGTTCTTCCATCCTTGCCGAGCATGGAATCTACAAACTGGGCAAGTTCAACGATGATAGCCTCTATCACGTTCTGCAAACCTTCGGGAACCATGCGGTATGAGCCTTTTAGCAACAGTGCCGTAATGAAAAAGCCCATCATGATAACCCATGTATATGTTACATGCGGATAGTGTTCAAGCCCTGCGATCGTTATATAATTTATAGGTTCCTGCATTTTTTCTATCCGTGTTTATGTGCGACCGGCGCCTGTTTTAACAAGCTCATGCCGTGCCAGGTCATTATTGCGATGAAGGTTATCGAAAGCCCTGCTAAAAGCGCCGGGAAATGTATTTTACCAGCAACAGTGAACTGGTGAATAAGAACGGCTATAAGCGCGAATCTAAAAATAAAAAGGAAAATAGTGACCCCTTGCGCGACAGGAGGCGAAATTTGCGTTGCAAAAATTTTTCCAAGGAAACGTTCAAGGTAAACAAAGTTGCCCAAAGCGATGGCACCGCCTAACGCAACGGAAAAAGAAACGTTGAAATGCGAAAAGGGGAGGGTGACCGCGATCGCAAGGAGATAGAGGATGACGAACGTCCGCCGTAACCCCTTTATGTTCTCAGCCATCTTTACCCTATCAAAACTATTCATACGTTTCCGGCATTTAAAAATTTGTTTAATCAAACCCGTTTTTCGTAGCTTCCCGATAAACGTTCAGGAACCCTGCCGCCACTCCGAATATAATAAAAAGCAACATCAGCCAAGGCGCAGTGCCAAGCCAGCGATCAAGAGCCAACCCAATGCCGAAACCTATGAGAATCGACACTACGATCTGAATCCCTACGGTACCTATGAGGTACAGGTTTTTATAGGCTTCGTATCGTTCTTTCCCGTCCTTATCGTCCGGGTCGCTTCCCTGGGGCATATAGCTATCACGCCAACGATTAAAATCTTTAAAAACGCAAGGTTATCGAGCGCTTATAAGATCGCCGATGCTAACAATTGGAACATGAGCGTGTCAAGGCTTTTGTGGCGTACAAAAGGGGTTTTTAGGTGTCCCTGTCGACTACATGATCGGCGATAGGTTTTTGGGTGTCCCTGTCAGCTTATAAATTGGCGATGAGTCATCTATATGTCTCTGTCGACTATATAATCGGCGATGGCGCAAAGAGATGTTAGCCCGCTGGACGGAGGAAACCCTGAAAGGAGCTTTTTGGCCGTATTTACATATTCACGGGCCTGGTTCATGGTGTATGCCAGAGTTTTGTGTCTGTTCAGTATCTCAATCACTTCTTCTAACTGAAGTTTGGATATTTTATCGGTTTCCAGCGCCTTGTGTATTACTTCTTTCTCTTTTTTATCAGCCAGTTTGAGGGCGCGGATGAGCGGCATGGTAATTTTCCCCTCGGAGATATCTGCGCCTAACGGTTTGCCCCATGTTTGCGCCTGCCCCGCGTAATCGAGCGCGTCGTCAACAAGCTGGAAGGCGAGCCCTATATTTCTGCCATATTCGGCCAGGGCCAGTTCAGATTCTTTCGGCGCTCCCCCCAGAATGGCACCTACGATAAGACAGGTTTCGATTAAGGCTCCTGTTTTGCGATAGATGGTCTCCAGATATTCCTTTTCCGTAATGTCGGTGTTCATCGTGTTTACAAGCTGGAGAACTTCTCCTTCGGCCAAAAGCCTGGTTGCGCGGGAAACCGCCTGTATGACCCTGATATCGTTATCCTCGCTCATGATCTGAAACGACTTGGCAAACAGAAAATCACCCACCAGCACCGATGCCTGGTTGCCAAATTTTATGTTTGCCGACGCTCCACCACGCCTCGTATCGGCATCGTCTACCACATCGTCGTGCAGTAAGGTTGCGGTGTGGATATATTCAACCACGACGGAGTGCTTGATATAGCGGTTGGCCCCGGTGTAGCCGCAAAGTTTGGCCGAAGCTATAAGCAACAGCGGGCGAATTCTTTTGCCCCCTCCGGCCGTTAGGTATGAGCTGACCTTCGGGATGATGGTCACATCGGTCTGGAAATTATCGGCGATACCTTTTTCTACCCTCTGGAGGTCGTCCTTGTATTCGGCGATAATCTCTTTAAAATCAACTTTCGGGACTGAGTTTTGCCCGGTCTTTATATTTTCCGTCACTTTTATCCTTTGTATCCTGTGTACATGCTGGTATCAAAACAGTATCATAGAGGCGGTCTGAGGGTGTCAAGAAGTTCTACACATTTTGGTTTTTCGATATGAACGAAGCATTAATGATAGTTAACGTAAAAAATACGCATAAGTTTCTTAAAGAGCTGGAAACAAAGGCAATAGCAAACAAGCCTTTGACATGGGATGAAGCCGTTTGGGTCTTGAATCTTGGCCCGGAGAGCATGTTTGATCTTTTGGCGGTGGCAGACAAGGTAAGGCGACATCACAAGGGAATGGAAATATCCCTTTGCTCGATAATCAACGCAAAATCGGGCAGATGCCCTGAGGATTGCTCATTTTGCTCCCAGTCGGTTCACGCCACCGGCGATTCGCCCGTATACGATTTGGTTTCTGCCGAGAAAATTGTGGACGGGGCAAAAGAGGCCGTTTCAGCCGGTGCCCATAAGTTCGGAATCGTAACATCAGGATATGGTTACACCGAAGGTTCCGCCAAGGCGGAGCTTGATAACATAATCACAGCCATAGGAGAGATGAAAAGCAAAACTCCGATACACCGATGCGCAAGCCTCGGCGTGATCGATGAAGCTACGGCGCTAAAACTAAAAACGGCTGGGCTTATTGAATATCACCATAACCTTGAAACGGCGCGATCCTTTTTCCCCAGCATTTGCACCACCCATGATTATGAGGAAGATGTAAACTGTGTTCGTGCGGCAAAATCAGCGGGGCTTCTTGTTTGTTGCGGTGGCATACTAGGCTTGGGTGAGAGTTGTGAGCAGAGGGTGGAGCTTGCGTTTACCTTAAAAGAACTGGATGTAGATTCCGTTCCGTTAAACTTTTTGAATCCGCGTGAAGGCACAAAACTTGAGAACGCAAAACCGCTTGAAGCGTTTGAGATTCTCAAAATCATAGCAGCCTACAGATTGATCCTGCCAACCAAGGATATAAAAGTCGCGGGCGGGCGCGAAGTGAATCTGCGGGATTTACAGTCGCTCATTTTTGCCGCCGGGGCGAATTCTGCCATGGTAGGCGGATATTTAACCACCTCAGGCCGTAAATCGTCTGATGACATTGCGATGATTAAAGACCTGGGACTTACCGTTAAAGAGTGTGACTGATCTGTTTGCAGAAGGCTTGGCCGACGCGAAAGCAAAAGGGCTATTAAGGTCGCTTCGTGTTATCGAAGACAGGGACGGGCGCTCTGCCGTCATAGACGGTAAGAGAGTTATAGTCTTTGGTTCCAACGACTATCTTGGGCTATCCTGCCATCCGGAAATGCAAGAGGCCGTGAGCCGGTTTATGGCCGGTTCCCCGTTCGGTTCCGGTGCGTCACGTCTTGTTGCCGGAACCACAAAGCATCACATTGAGTTCGAGGAAAGGATAGCGGAGTTTTTAGGGTGTGAGGCGGCGTTGATGTTCAGTTCAGGCTATTCTGCCAACATCGGGTTGATGACCGCCCTGTTAAACAAAAACGACTCTGTATACGCCGACAGGTTAACCCACGCATCGCTTCTGGACGGGGCGAGGTTTAGCTGTGCCACCTTAAAAAGGTTTAAACATAACGATCCTGAATCGTTGGCTGAACTCCTCTCAAAAAATAACGGCAAAGGTAAAAAGCTGGTTGTTACCGAGGGTGTTTTTTCGATGGATGGTGACAAGGCTCCGCTCGCAAGGATAGCCGAAGTAGCAAAGGAGAATAGCGCAATTTTACTGGTTGACGATGCCCACGGTTTTGGAGTTTTGGGTAAAAACGGACGTGGAACGGTAGACGAGGCCGGTATTACTAAAAAAGTGGATATTCACGTTGTTACGCTTGGTAAATCTTTTGGTGGGCAGGGCGGAATTGTGGCCGGTTCCAGAAGTTTGATTGACGGGCTGATTAATTTTTCAAGATCGTTTGTTTATTCCACTGCGCCACCAGAGGTTATGGTTGTCGCTGGCTCTACCGCGCTTAAAATAGTTTCCGGCAAAGAGGGGAAAACCTTGCGTAAAAAACTCGGGAGCAATATTGATTCACTCGCTCAGGGCCTTAAAAAGCTTGGGGTTGATGGGAGTGGCTCGCACATTGTTCCCGTAATGGCGGGGGGCGATAAAGATATCGTACAAATGGGTAAACGTATGTTGGAGCAAGGGGTATTGGCACCCG
>JAJRTC010000091.1 GCA_024278445.1 Nitrospirota bacterium | reverse complement strand
TTTTAGTTCTATAGGGTAGGGGAAACGTGTTCTTTTAGAAAGGGAGGCGTATGGGTTTATTTTTGTTTTGCTGGCTCTTGGGGCATGTGTACCACCTCGTAGCTCCGGTGCTTTTGAAGCGTATGAAACAGCGCTCAAGGCAACAGCAAGAACCAAGGCCCAAGCCAGAATGATGAGCCTGTGGCCTCGTATCTTTGTTCTCATAATTTCATATAATTAAACTAAATTGCAATCAATTAAGTACAATTGTGATCCTAGCATAAAACGTTTTGTTGCTGTTATGTTTTTACCCTTTTTCTGTACTTGGGAACAAAAACGAAACTTTAACTTTTCTGTTTTTTTACTGGAATGTTTTTGCGGCGGGTGGAAGAAAAAAAAGCGGGAAAGGCTTGTGAGAAAAAACGTGTTAACTAAATATTTTTTCTTTCTCGTCTACTTTCAGATTTAACGCTTCTAAAATTTTTCTTTGTGTATCAACACGGCAAACTTCACCACGTTCAATTCTGTTTAACGTTTGAACTGAAATGCCGGCTTTGCGCGCAAGTTCCGCTTTGGACATCATAAGGTTTTCGCGAAACTCTTTAACTTTGTTTGGCGCTTTCATTTTTGCAGAGCTTTTCGTTGTCATCAGTTATTAACCAAAATATCAAGTGATTGGAGTAAAATCAATAGATCTAATAACACCATTATTATGGTATCTGTGGTGACAATGTCAATCAGTTTTGGAACCTAAATATATAACTTCAGGTAAATCAGACTAAATTGAAATTAATAATATGGTGATAGGCTTTAATTTACAATGTGATACACTGTTTTTATCGTTTTGTAGATTAATAAAATATGTTTATACTTTTGAAAAATATGTATTTTATTGATCTATATTGCCACGGGGCATTTCAATTGCGACCGGTTGGCCCTAACTGTTACACTGTTAAAATTTTGGAGTCGTGATTAATGTCTAAAAAGGTCGCTATATTGCCAGGTGACGGCATCGGGACAGAAGTTGTGGCCGAGGCGGAACGTGTCCTTGCCCGGTTGAACGATAAATACACTCTTGGAATCGAAACGGAGAGCGCGTTAGTTGGAGGGCACGCATACGACGAACATGGGTCTCCTCTGCCTGATTCCACTCTTGATCTTGCAAAGAACGCTGACGCCATATTGCTAGGAGCGGTCGGTGGCCCGAAGTGGGAACCGTTGGATTATAGTGTTCGCCCTGAACGCGCATTACTTGGGCTACGTGCCGAACTCGATTTATATGCCAATCTTCGTCCTGCAAAAATATATCCCGCGCTTGTTTCCGCATCGTCGCTAAAACGTGAAGTCGTTGAGGGTATCGATATCATGGTCGTCCGTGAATTGGTTGGTGGAATATATTTTGGTGAACCAAAAGGTGTTGAAACGCTCCCGGACGGCACAGAGAAAGGGGTAAACAGCCTCGTATACACGACGCCTGAGATCGAACGTATCGCCAAGGTGGCTTTTGATGTGGCGAGAAAACGTGGCAAGAAGGTCTGCTCCGTAGATAAAGCCAACGTGCTTGAATCCACTGAACTCTGGCGCAGGGTGGTAACTCTTATGCATAAAGACCATGAAGAGATAGAACTGTCTCACATGTATGTAGATAATTGCGCCATGCAGTTAATACGCTGGCCCAAACAGTTTGACGTTATCGTGACCACAAACTTGTTTGGCGATATTCTCTCCGATGCGGCGGCGATGCTGACAGGAAGCATAGGGATGTTGCCATCCGCGTCGTTATCTGGCAATAAAGGAATGTTTGAGCCTGTCCATGGTTCTGCACCAGATATTGCGGGCCAGAACAAGGCAAACCCGATTGCAACCATCCTGTCTGTTGCGATGATGTTGCAATACACTTTTGGGGCCATGTCTGCGGCAGGGGAGGTAGAACGGGCGGTGAGCGAGGTTCTTGAGCAGGGCTATCGTACGCCGGACATCCACACCGAGGGGATGAACCTCATCGGCACCAAAGAGATGGGCGACAAAATTATTGAAGCTATAGGCTAACTTTGCCTGAACCCCTACCTGTGGTAGATTACCTTTTTTCACAAATAAATGGATTTGGTTACTGATATGGCTGGAGTGTTAAAAAACGTGGCGGTTGTCGGGGCTACGGGTGCCGTTGGCGAAGAAATATTAAAGATTCTGGAAGAGCGCAACTTTCCGGTGAGAGAGTTGAAGCTTTTGGCGTCGTCACGCTCAGCTGGCGAGGCAATTACTTTCCGTGATGACGAGTATATCGTAGAGGAGCTAACCCACGATTCCTTTGAGGAGATAGATATTGCTATTTTCTCGGCCGGTGCCACCAGAAGCGTGGAGTTTGCCCCGTCGGCGGTGGACGCAGGTGCCGTGGTTATCGATAACTCCAGCGCGTTTCGTATGGACCCTGAAATTCCGCTTGCAGTGCCGGAAGTGAACGCGCACGCAATCTCAAGGCATAACGGAATAATAGCCAATCCTAACTGCTCCACCATCCAGATGGTGGTGGCGTTAAAACCTTTGCACGACGCGGCGAAAATAAAAAGAATTGTTGTGTCTACCTATCAGGCTGTGTCCGGGGCCGGAAAAGTGGCGATAGAGGAACTATCTGGGCAGACCCGCGCCATCTTTAGCTTCGACGATATAGAGCTGCAAAAATTCCCGCACCAGATAGCGTTTAACTGTATTCCCCAGATAGACGTTTTTTTAGAGGACGGCAGTACCAAAGAAGAGGCGAAGATGGTGAACGAGACGAAGAAGATAATGGAGGACGATTCCATCGCCGTCACGGCCACATGCGTCCGTGTTCCGGTCTTCTGCGCGCATAGCGAGTCTGTAAATATCGAGTTTGAACGGCCCATGTATCCTGACCTTGCAAAAGAGATTTTAGAGCAAGCCGAAGGAGTGGAGGTTGTAGACGATACCGCTAAAAGTGAATACCCTCTAGCGGTCTCCGCCGCCGGCAAAGACCCTGTTTACGTCGGGCGTATCCGCAAGGACCCGACCGTTGAGAGCGGTCTTAACATGTGGATAGTGTCTGACAACATCCGCAAAGGAGCGGCGTTGAACGCGGTTCAGATAGCCGAGCGGTTGATAGCGGAGTAGTTTTTGGTTATTCCGGGTTAGACCCGGAATAACTGGGCTATGCCGCTTTATTCAGCAAGAAAACACGCTATTGTTTTTGCTGTATTTACGGCCAACTGTGCGTGGCGCTTATCAGGCGTTATTTTGCTGGGATGTGAGTCACCCGCTTTGTTTCTTAGTTCAGATAGCCCGTGTACAGTAGTGATCAGGCCCCGCAATATTACCTTGGTATGGTCATCAATATTTCCCAATGATGTATTTTTTAGGGTTTGTTTGAATAGCTTGGGTAAGGTACTTTTGTCTTTATTCTGCTTTTCTTCGTGAACATTTGAAATTTCCTGCAAAATAGCTTCTAGAAACGTTTTTGCGCTGGTAAGAGCTCCTTCGTAATCACCATGATCAATTCTTGACTCACATTTTTTAAATTGTTCGTCAATGTATTGAGAGTTGAGGAATTTTGATTTTGGGTGATGGTCAAATGTTACTAATGAAGCTATTTGTGTTTCGTGTTTTTCTAGATGTCCCTCTCCCTCAGTTAACATTTGGCACGATAAGTTTCCACCAGATGCCAGATTATTTTTAATATAGCCCAATCGGTCTAATTCCTGTGATAGGCAGGCCATTTCCTGCCACTGACTTGCGTGAACTAATGGATAGTCAGTTTTACATTTTATCTCAACAAGCTCGCCGGTATACTCAGCTCGTTTTTTTAGCACGCCCAAAAATAGCAACATCTTTTCTTTAGGAGTGTGCTCTGGTAAATCTTTAAGGTGATTTTCAAGAAAATCGGTTGAAATTGTTGGAGGCTCTTTCTTTTGTTCGCTATGAGCCCTAATCCATGCAGATAGTTTTGAGCTTTTTAATTTTCTTTCGTACTTAACAAATACTAACTCTGTCAGGAGGAATGGCCCACATCTTGGGCATTTATAAAGTACCTTCATGTCTAATGGGTCTTGTCCGATTTGTTCCACATTATCATATGAACAAACAGGGCAAGCTCTTGAACTCATTAATTACGTTCCCCTACAAAATAAACACGGCATACGCAACGACAGTCGTATAGTCAGTAGACTTCACAATCGCGCTTTGAGTTTCGTTCGTTGTTTTAACTATTTTGTTAGACATCCTGAAGACGTCCTTTTTCTCGTCCCAGTTTTTGTCTTCGTCAAACTCTATACCAAGTGTAGAGGCCAGCATGGCCGCCGCCAGATCTTCTGCATATTCGCCCGCCACCTGTTCTGTCTGGCCAAACCCGTGATGCTCGCTTAAATATCCATAACTGTTTTTATTTGTGGGGATAGCGCATCCTACCGATGCGAAAAGTAGCCTGTGCGGCTCGTTAGACGAAACCCGCGCCTGAACACAAAATGTGATTGCACCTGCCTGTAAAAGCTTAATCCCTTCCTTGCGGGTGATGGTTTTACAATTGGGCGGAAAGATAGACGATACGTTTACAAGATTACATTTTTCTATTCCGGCATCGCGCAGTGCAAGCTCAAACGAGCGAAGCTCCGCTTTATGGGTTCCTACTCCTTTGGTAAAAAACACCTTTTTAGGCACTCTGTTCATCTACCGTCTCACTCTTCAATATATCTTGTTGTTATTGGGTGGCGCCTGTCCCTGCCGAAAGATTTTTGAGTTATCTTAACTCCAATAGGGCCTTGCCGCCTCTTGTATTCGCTTGCGTCCAGCATGTGGACGATCCTCAAAATAAGCTCCCTACTGTAGCCGAGTTTTTCTATTTCATCAACGCTCTTTTCGTTCTCGATATACTCTTTTAATATCGGATCCAGAACGTCGTATGGCGGGAGAGTATCTATATCTTTCTGGTCAGGTTTCAGCTCCGCCGAAGGGGGTTTATCAATAATATGCAGGGGGATAATGTCGTACCCCGCTTTTTTATTGCGCCATCTGCAAAGGTCATATACTTTCGTTTTTAACAGGTCTTTAATAATCGCAAACCCGCCCGCCATATCGCCATATAGCGTGCAATAGCCAACGGCGGTTTCGCTCTTGTTGCCAGTGGTGAGAACCAGCCAGTTAAACTTGTTGGACAACGCCATAACAAGCGCCCCGCGTATTCTTGCCTGTATGTTTTCTTCCGCAACGCCCGGTTCTCTGCCTGCAAAGGCTTGTGCCAGTGTTGTGCCATATTCTTTCATCAAGCGGCCTATCGGCAGAGATATCATTTCAACACCCAGGTTTTCCGCAAGCTTTTTAGCATCGGTTATCGAGCCTTCAGACGAGTAGGGGGAGGGGAGGGAAACCGTGTGTACCCTGCAAGCTCCCAACGCGTCTACCGCAATGGCACAGGTTAAGGCAGAGTCTATTCCGCCGGATGACGCTATCACCACGTCGCCGAACCCGTTTTTGCCTACATAATCAGACAGGGCCAGTGTGATGGCTTCATATATCTCCTCGTCCTGATCTTCTATTTTTCTCCGCTCAGTCACGGGGATCGGCGGCTTTTTTTTGAGGGGTGGCTTAACCTCTATTACTTCACGTTTTGCTATTCCTTCAGACTTGGAGACGGGAATATCCA
Source organism: Nitrospirota bacterium (assembly GCA_024278445.1). Taxonomy (GTDB): domain Bacteria; phylum Nitrospinota_A; class UBA7883; order UBA7883; family JAJRTC01; genus JAJRTC01. The sequence continues at coordinate 5,785 of JAJRTC010000091.1, read as the reverse complement.
CGATAAGCAGGTCATCCGTAAAAGCGGTCGCCTCGGCGATGATTTTACCGTTCGTCCCCATAACGAATGAGCGCCCGTCAAACACCAGTTCGTCCTGCCCGCCAACAAGATTTACGTAGGCAAACGGTATTTTAAAACGTGCAACTATTGCGCTTGCAATTTTGTGGCGGATGTTAAGGCCGTCCTCTCTGTATGGCGACGCGGCGATGTTAATAAAGAGGTTAGCGCCTTCATCGGCCTGGCTCGCCAAAATAGAGTTTTCCACCCATATATCTTCGCATATGGAAATACCTATAGTGCAATCTCCAACCTTTAGCAGGGGGCCATTTGTACCGGGCGTAAAATAGCGCCGTTCATCGAACACACCATAGTTTGGAAGTTCGGTTTTCAACACCGACCCTGATACCTTGCCGCCTTCCATTATAATCGCGGCATTGCTAACACCGTTAATTTTTGCAGGAGAACCCACGATGGCGGTTATATCTTTTGTGTCTTCCGCTATTTTATCTATAGCTTCCCCGCATTTTTTTATGAACGGTGCGCGATTTAACAGGTCTTCAGCAGGGTATCCGGATATGCTGAGTTCAGGGAGCGCCACTACATCGGCGTGCGCGGTTATTGCACGCGCCAACTGGCCCCGAATAAGGCTTGTGTTGTTTTTTATATCCCCGACAACCGTGTTTATCTGGGCAAGCGCCAGCCTAAGTGGACGAGTCATTTATCTGCGCTACTGTTTTTTTTTCAGTCTCTTTTTTGGGGTAGGGGATGTAGGTGATTTGCGCTCCCTCGCTGTCTTTCAGTGTAGCATAAAAAGACCCTACGGCTATTTTTGAACGTATCTGTACCGGGATAAGGTATTCATCGTTGGTCAGCCATATCCACATCTTTCCCTTACGCTGGAAAACTCCCTCCGACTTTAAGAACGGGCGGACTACGATAGTGTCTACCATACCTTTGGGCAGGTTCAATCGCTCCTTGTGCAGGATTCTCACTTCCAGCTCATACTTTTTCTTGTCGTCAAAAATGGGGATGTAAAGACGTGCGCCGACTTTTATTTTATCCCGCATTGTTCTGAGGTAAAAAATGGAGGATAACGGGTCTTGAGAATCAGGGTCTATTTCGAATTCTTTCGGCTCTTTATCGTTTACCGTATATTTAACGGTAAGCTCTTCCTGGTTGAACTCCATGATTTTTATTTTACGATAACTTCCCTCGGAAATTTTAATTTCAACCTTGTGACTGTGCAGATCATCAACGTCAAAATAGGAATATGTAGCGTCATCCACCCTGTGGATCTTTCGTACCCATCCGGTTGACGTGCTTGATATTTTCAGTTTCTGTACGTTGTGGCCGTTAAAATTTATTTGCGAGAGGACTTCAAGCTTAGCTTCACCTGCAACGATGCCAAGCCATGAGATGTCATAAATGATTTTCTCGCCGGGCTTAAATGGAAGGCGCTCTATCCCCCTTGAACCATCCGCATAAGCTTGCGACGAAGCCCAAGCGAGTGATATTACCGCGATAACTGCCAGAAACCTGTTCAAAACTGCCGTGCGCCCCAAAAAGGTGTTAGTTGTCCAGCTGGAGGGAGTACTCCTTGTTGTTGTTGATGTGGAGTATCTGCCAAAGGTCAATTTTGTTAAGCTGTGATGTTTTATATACTTCAAGGTTGGCGGCGTCTACGAAGTCTTCCAGTCTCATGTCCATTCTCCAGCCGATCTTGCGGAAAAACGGATCGCAGAAATTTTCTACCTTGGCTACCATGGGGTTTGAAGATACGAAGTGATTGACTACCACCATTGAACAGTCTACTTTTCCTACGCGCCGCATCTCGTTCATAACCTTAACAGGCTCCGGTACCACGCTTATAATGTGAGTTGCCACTACATGGTCAAACGAGTTTTCCTCAAAGCTCATGTTGCATGCGTCCATCTCAATGAGAGTGACGTTGGTCAGGTTGCGCTCTGCCACTTTTTTCTTGGCTTGCTTTAGCATATCGGCGGATATGTCTATCCCGATTACCTTGCAGTCTGACGGATAAAGGGGCAGTGTAAGCCCTGTGCCAACGCCTACGTCCAGAATTACGTCACCTGGCTTAAACACAAGCTCCTCTATCGCCCTTTTCTGGCGCGGATGAAAAAACTGCTTGAAGAAAAAGTCATAGCAGTGAGCATAGGAGTTATAGATTTTTTTTATGCTGTCATATTCCATCAGTCAAGTTGTCCTTCCAGGCTCTCTTTTTGTTGTGCGTCGGCATTATTACCTCCAGCCTTTTCATCTTTTTGCAACACTTCCCCCATCGCTTTTGCGGCATTTACCGGCAGTTCCAGAATACGCTTTAAAAGCCCACCGATACCACCTGCGATAGACTGAAGTGGAATTGCTTTTACATCTGGTCCGCCAACTGGCCCTTCAGCGGTGAAATAGAGCCCAAGCAATGCCTTGTTCTCTCCAGTCAACACTTCCCCGAACACCGGAATGCTTGTGGCAAGCCGGTCAATAGTTCTAAACGGCATAACGCCGATTTTCATATCAATAGCGGCTTCGGCCACATTATAGTCCCCAACAGCCGATATGCGCATAGCCTCTGAGTCGATCATCAAATTTTCCGTTCTGGCAATGCCGGACGACAATTTGAAATCAGCTTTTATATTGTTGAAAGGCATTCCATGCACAGCAAGATCTGGAAACTTCAGTCTAAAGTATTGTGAAACGTTAAGTAAAGAGAAAATCTTGGAAAATACTGTAAACTTGTGTATTACACCCTCATCCGAGCTTATGGAAAGAGAACCGCCAAGGCTCCTTTTCATGAGGTCGAGAGTTGCGCCCTTCCCTTTAACATGCCCCGTCAGGTTTAGTTTGCCTGAAATAACATGTTCAATCTTTAGAGCATCTTTCATATAGTCATTCATTTCAACGTCTTGCGCCTTGAAATTGTAGGCAAACCCTACCATGCCGTTTCCAAGGAGTCGTAAGTCTCCATTCACCGTTATACTGCCTCCGTAAGCGGACAGGTTAATTGGAGCCATATTAAAGGCATCGTTGGCAAATCTCATTGTCAGGTTCAGATTATCGTAAGATATGATGCCGATTTTCCCTTTTTTTGATGTTCCTTTTATATTCCATTCCCCCCGCGAGAGATATCCCGGTTTTTTCTTTTCTACTTTTTTTCTTGTGGTCTTTAGTTTGTGAGTACGCAGGAAATCTTTCAAATCAAGCGATTCGGCTTCCATGTTTATATTGAATATGGGTTTTGCCTTAAATACGGCGTTGGCGGATAGAGTGAACTTGCCGTTTCCAAAGCGACCGTTGGCATCGCGAAGGAAAAGCTTATTGTTTACAAGCTCAAAAACGCCGTTGGATTCTCTGAATATCCCTGAAAATATACTGAGCTTAAAGTCGGCGTTTTCGAGCCGTAGGGTTCCCAAAAGTTTTACATCTTTTTCGAGACTCTCTTTTTTTAGCGAAAATGCACCGCTAATATATCCGCCGCCGTCGATATCGTCTAACACTTTAAAGAACCTATCCATGTCGTTAAACAACATTCCGTCAGACGAAAAGGTTAAGTCTATTCCTTTTCCGTTTGCAAATGCCCCTAAGTCTCCGTCTACTTCAAAACGTGATTCGCCTATGTCTACCAAAAGGCGCTCTGTTTTTAGCTTGTCGAGGTTTGTTACCGATAGTTTTAAAGAGTAAATATTTTTTAATCCATTCTGTTTCTCTATTACGTTTGCAAAGCGATATTGAGCTTCCGTCATATCCAGTTTTTGTGACACTTTGAAATTGGAAATATTGCCTTGTATGCTCATCTCCATTTTCGCCGTGCCTGTTTGAGCGTATATGTCGCTCAGTTTCATAAGCCAGATATCACTTATGTTATCCAGCGACAGGGTAGATTTGAGTGTTAAATCAAGCCTTGGGTCTTTTTGAAACGCGTTTAGAAATGTGCCGTATACAGAGCAGGGTGACGAACCCATTTTCCATGAAAGGTTGTCTATATAAAAATCGTCCTGGCTCATTTCCATCTTGCCGTTCAGGCCTAACAGGGGGAGTTCGAACGACTTGTGCCTCATTGTTACGTTATCGAACGTAACTTCACCATCCATGGAAAGGGTGGATATTATGTCGGCCGTATCTCCTGCGACGGTAAGGTCAACTTTAATGTTTCCTTCCACCTCCTCTATTTTTTCAATCTGTTTTTTAAGTTCAGGCGAGGCGACCTTCGCCAAGAGCAAACGTTTTACCTCGTCAAGGTTAACGTCGGCCTTTATATACACTCCAAAAGAAGGCCAACCGTGGATGTCCGTTAAATATCCGGATATATCGGCAAGCCTGCTCGCTCCGTAGCGCCCGGTGAGGCTGTCTAAATAAAGTTCGTTTTGGGAGAGGGTGATGGAGCCTGCTATGTCCAGAAAAGGATAAGTTAGAGCTGGCAAAGAAATTTTCATTTTGTTAAGTGAAAGCTTGCCGGAAAAAGCGCGAAGCGATTCTGGCGTTCCAATCTTCCGCAGTTTTTCAAGGTCGCCGTCAAACGTGAAGTTGTTAATGGCTATTTTGCCCGCCACAAGGTTTTCGTTAAGGAAGGTTGCTTGCTGGCTTGTTAACGCCTTCTCCGGCAGATAACATTTGATATCGTCTAAATCGATTTCGTTCATGCCGAGGGTTACAAAAATTTTGGGGTTTGGGGTGTTAATTTCCTTGGCCATCCCGCTTGCCGTAAGTTCAATTACCCCCATGGTAGCTTTGGCGCTGTTAATAATAACGGTGTTATCGTTCAATCCTGTGTCGTAATCAATTGTGATCGTTTGCGGCGGCACCTTCTCTGGAACAAGTTTTCCCTCTTCTAACCTTGCGTCTTTAAAAACGAGATTTCCGGAAGATAAGAAACCGCTGGTTTTGCTACCGGAGATATCTGCGCTCCATGAGACGGTTCCCATAAGCTTTTTAAACGGGAGATGCGGTGCGATGTAGGGCCACACGCTTTTGACGTCCAACTCTTTAACAGAAGCGGCGCCTGACAGGGCGACATCAAGCAGTTTCCATTCCTGATTTATAACGGGGGTGGTTTTTATTTCAACGTTGAGCAGGGCAGGGCGCACGCCACTGGTTTTAAGCTCTCCTGTTACCTTTAACGCAAGCGACTTTAAAAGCCCTCTGCGTGCAATGCTGATTTGGGCGTTTGTAAATTTCGTTCGAAACGTACCTGCTTCAACGGCATTGTCTTCCCAATAAAAAGTGCCGTTTTCAACTTTGATTTTTCCAAAAAAAGCGAGAGCTGATATGGCAGGAATCTTTTTGGCGGCATCCGGCTCTTTTGCCTGTATTACTTTTTTATTCAGAAGGGGAACGTTGAAAGTTTTATCCTTCTGCCGCACAAGATGGATTGTCGGGTTCTTTAAAAGAATTTGGCTAGAAGAGAACGAGCCTTTTAAGGCGTCATTCAGGCTGATATCCACCACCGCCTGTTTAACGCTCGCAATAGGTTTTCCCTTTCTGCTTACAAAGAGGTTGTTAAGGGTCACGCCAGGGCCGTCGAAAATACGGATGTCTATATCATCGACAGTGAAATCCAGCCCAAGCTTTTTGGATACGACCTGTTCAATTAGTGGCTCTAACTGAACTTTTTGTAAAAGCAGGGGAATGGCTATGAGAAATGCGATGGCCCAAGCGGCCAGATATAGCACGCAGACCGTTAACGGCGTTTTTTTGTTACACGCCCGATACTTTTCTTTTTTTTGAGTCGGTAGAGGTTCCCTGGGTTTGGAGCTCATTTAAGCATCACTCG
>JAJRTC010000090.1 GCA_024278445.1 Nitrospirota bacterium | reverse complement strand
ATAACCGACGGCAACAAACGGGTTCTGCTAAGTTCCACCAACGGTGTGTCTATTTGTTTCCATGAGAGCGACATGAGGCCCATAGGGCGGGGGGATCTCGGTGTCCGCGGTATCAGGCTCGATAAAGACGACTCTCTTACGGCCATGACGACGGTTTCAGAAGGTGAAGAATTCTCTATCTTCTCTATAAAGGCAGATGGGTTGGGCAAGCGTTCAGACATTCAGCGTTATCCTGTTCAACGCCGTGACGGCAGGGGAGTTATCGATATAAAATGCGATAAAAATTCTCCGGTAATGGCTGTGCTAAAAGTTTCTGATAGCGATGACATCATGATAATAACCAGAGAGGGCGTTGTAATTCGCATAAAGGCCTCCGATGTTTCAATGATAGGCAGAAACACCAAAGGGGTGCGTGTTATTAACCTCTCAAAGGGTGACAGCGTCGTTTCCGTTGGCAAATTTGAAGGCGGTCAATCTGGCGACCAGGATAACGGTGATGGTGAAGACAATAAAGATAACGCTTCGGCCGGGGATAGCGAAGAATCCTCCTGATAGGCCATAACTTTTGATTACCCTAAGAGAACCCCAAATAAAAGGTTTAGCGGGCGTACTTCTGCTGGCTCTGTTGTGTGCAGGATGCGTAACACGCGATCAAACCTTGTTTCAGGAAGCGGAAGACTTATGGCTCTCCGACAGATATGAAGAAGCGGTCGCCAACCTGCGTGTGGTCGCCGAACAATATCCGGATTCGAGCCTTGCGGGCCAAGCCCTTTTCCGTTTAGGCGAAATTTACTACCTGAACCTTGATAACCCGCAAAAAGCTCTCGACTATTTTACCCGCGTAACTGAACGTACTGAGGGTGACGAGCTTAACCTGAAGGCGCGGGAGTATTTGGGGGACATTTATGCAATATCGCTTCGCAACTTCGATATGTCAGTTTTTCAATATAAAAGGATACTAAAAGACCATCGCGGGAAAGTAGAAGAAGACAAGTATCAATATAAAATAGCGGACGCATATTTTCATAAGGGAGACTTTGCACAGGCGGAAATTGAGTATCAGACTTTCCTTGAACGATACAAAGATAGCCCGCTTGTTTTGGATGCCAAGTACCAAGTGGCAAACTGCCGGTTTGTGGTTGGCATGTCGGCCATGGCACTTGATCTTTTTACGAAGATCCTGAAAGATTACCCGAACAGTAAATATGAATATGATGTGCGGCTTGGAATTGCAATATCGTTAGACGAACTGGGGCGTTTAAAAGATGCCTTGAAAGAATATAAAAAAATGTTTAAGAAGTATCCTGAAAAGAAAATACTGACAAAAAAAATATCGTCGATACAACAAAGGCTTGAAAAGAAACTTCGTTAGGAAAAGGGGCTAAAAACGCGACTCATGCTTGATATAAAACAGATAAGGGAAAATCCGGAATCAATAGAAGCGGGTCTTCTAAAAAGAGGGAACGTCGATTATGGCATTGGCAAGCTTATAGCCCTCGATAAAGAGAGGCGCGACCTTTTGCAGATGGCGGATGACCTTAAAAAACTTCGTAACGATGCGAGCCGTGAGATTGGCGCTAAGAAAAAAGCGGGCGAGAACACCGATGAGGCGCAGGCGAGGGTAAAGGAGACGGGTGAAAAAATCAAAAGCCACGACGACAGGATAAAGGAGATAGATAGCGAGGTTCGGCAGATACTTTTTAACATCCCGAACGTGCCGGACGAATCTGTTCCAGAAGGCGCAGATGAGAACGCCAACGTTGAGATACGCAAGTTTGGAGAAATTCCAAAATTTGATTTTGTCCCCAAGCCGCATCATGAGCTGGGCGAAGCGTTAGGCATACTCGATTTTAAGAGAGCCGCAAAACTTTCTGGTGCGAGGTTCGTTTTATATAAAGGGGCTGGCGCCCTTTTGGAACGGGCGCTTATAAACTTTATGCTGGATATGCATATAAACGAGCATGGTTACACGGAAGTGGCCCCGCCATACATGGTGAGCGCCGAGACGATGACAGGCACGGGCCAGCTTCCAAAATTTGCCGATGACCTTTTTAAAATTGAAGGGCGTGACCTGTGGCTCATACCGACGGCAGAAACCCCTGTTACGAATATTTACGCAGGCGAAATATTAAATGGCGACGACCTGCCGCTAAAAATGGTTGCCTACACCCCCTGCTTCCGCTCGGAGGCGGGCTCTTATGGGCGGGATACTACGGGGCTTATAAGGCAACACCAGTTTAATAAAGTGGAACTTGTAAAAATAACAAAGCCGGAAGATAGCATAAACGAACTTGAAAAACTTACGAGCAACGCCGAAGAAGTTTTGAAAAGGTTACAGCTTCCTTACAGGGTGGTTACGTTATGCTCAGGCGACCTTGGTTTCTCGGCGGCAAAAACGTATGATATCGAGGTGTGGGTGCCAAGCCAGAACACATACAGGGAAATATCGTCCTGCTCCACGTTTGTTGATTATCAAGCGCGCAGGATGGGGATGAGGTTCCGGCGTGAGGCGAAGGGCAAGCCCGAGTTCCCGCACACTATAAATGGCTCCGGTTTGGCCGTTGGCAGAACTGTCGTGGCGATTCTTGAAAACATGCAAGAGGCCGACGGCTCCGTGCGGGTTCCAGCAGCCTTGTCGCCATACATGGGCGGGCTTGATAAAATAGTGATGTAACACTTACTGCGATCCTTGTTATATAATCTCTTTAACGGAGAGTTGGCCGAGTGGTTGAAGGCGGCGGTCTTGAAAACCGTTGAACGAAAGTTCCGTGGGTTCGAATCCTACACTCTCCGCCATTTTTATTAAATGATGGCATACAAATGAAATTCATAGAAAATTCCGTGTTTCTGGAGATGATGAAACGTGCAGGAATAGAACTATCTGAAAACGGACGCACCATGATGTATCACGACGAGGGCGCAGTGAAGGGGTTTGACTTTACAAACCTTACGCCGCACAACCCGGCCGAGCCATATGAAGCTGTGGCAGTGGGCGATAGAAGTGTGGAATATGCAATGGTGGCCACGGCTTTTAAGGTGATAGATGCGCTTAATATTTTTCCGCTCTATCTTTATTCAGTAGACAACGAGTGGGTGGATGAAGATATCGCACCATTGATAAAAAGTGGAACCTTAACGCGTGAAGAGGCAGATGTTTTAGAAAGCGTTTTGGAAAACGATAACGCTTTAGATGTGGCCGTTATAGAAAAAGGAGAAGTAGACAAAGCCGTGCGGCTGATTGTGCCACAGTTAACGGCGTTTTCCACCTCGTGTTGTGCGGTGGATGCAGAAGGCAAAGTGCTGGCGCTTTTCTCGGAGGATGACGAAATCTCGTTCAATACTATCGACCCGCAGATTTACGAAAAAGCTAAAAAAATGGTTAAGTCACTTAGCAACCTCCCGTTCGAAACCATCTGGGCAACTGGCGAATAGCCTGTAAGCTATCGCTTATTTCTCTGACGGGCAGTCTGCTTTAACACTTGGTGCTATAACAACAGAATGCTGGAAAAATCTACAAACCCTTTGGTTATCGTCGGCTTTTTCGGGCTGACTGCTACAGTTGCATATTTTTTCTCGTTGCCGGAACCCTGGATAGCAGGAATTGTAATTCTTTTCTTTATTTTTCTAATAGCTTCTCATCCATCTAATGGTCTTTTATTTATACTTTTGACTGTCCCGTTTTTTCTCGGTGGCTCGATCAGACCATATTTTTGGCTTACAGAAGTTTTTGTTATTCTTCTTATCTGCGTTGGGACTGTGGCTGTTTTAGCCAAAAATGAGAGGCCACATCTTCCATTTGCACAAATCATAGGCCTATTGGTCATCACAGCGTTTCTTAGTGTTCCACTAGATCTAAAAGAACTTTCGTGTGAGGTTTGGGCGTCAAGCTTAGGGGATATGTTTTCAGGGTGGCTTGCGGGGCATCCAAAGCTAGGCGTTTATTATTTTCGAGAGCTTTTTAACCTCATCACAAGCGTATGTATTTTTTATATTTCGGCTAATCTGTTTTCTCAGGAGGACAAAAACCTAACAGAAAAACTTCCTCTTGCCATTGTAGTTTTAGCATTTGGTGTAATTTGTTTTGGGTTGCTTCTCTTTTATGAAGCTTTCCCCGAAAACCCAGACCAATGGCATTACCTAAGCCTTTCCATTGTAGGTGAACATGGTGGGGCCCCATCCGGCTTTGCTTACAACAGACAATATTTCACCCAATATCTTTTGTTATCACTTCCGTTTGTTTTATGGCTTCTTGTTGCCAAACAGAGAAGCAACTGGCAATGGTGGTTAGGGCTTACAACTTTATCTCTCATAGTATTTTGCTTTGCAAAAAGTGGACAGAGAACCGTTATCTTGGTTTTGCCAATTTGTTTTTTAATTGGTGGAGTGCTGGTATCGTGGCTATTTGCAGAAAAAAAACAACGTAAATGGGTATGGTTTTCGGTTATCGGACTTGTCATGATAATAATTGGTTTTATTTTTCTGTATGCTGAAAAACTTTTAGGGCGTTTTTCTTTTGCGCTTCTTTCAAATGATCCTCGTGTTTACCTGTGGGGTTCGGCATTATCTATGTTTGCTGATTCTCCAATCCTCGGCGTAGGGCTTGGGCGGTTCCATGCTTTGTTTAACGAATACCCTTCTACAGATATATTTTTAAGTTGGGGTAAAGTGGGGCACGCGACCGGAACGGCACACTCTTTTTTCTTCCAGACACTGGCGGAAAGAGGATTGGCTGGAGTTTTATTATGGGGCGGATTTCTTATATTTTTATTCCGAACATCGTTTAGGTTTCTAGTATCTGAACAGAGTGTTCAAAAGCGTTATTTTGTAATGGCGTTTATTTTTTCATTAATAATCTGGCTTCTTCTTGGGTTGTTGAACAATGTTACCTACATACGTATATATGAAATATATTTCTGGATTGTGGCAGGAATAATTGTTGCCATGTCGATGGCTCATGTTAAAAAAGTACATATAAGGCAATCATGGCTTGCTGGTGTGGGCGTTTGTCTTTTCTTGGCAGTTTGTATGCAATTTTATAAGGCATACGACAGGCCACTTGCCCCTGATTTTGAAGTAGGGTTTCATAAATGGGAGGAGGTCTCTAAAGGAAAGGTGGCAAGATGGACCCAACGTCGCGCCGTTTGGAATGTCAAGGTGGAGGATAACAAGATGATTCTGCCTATATCTGCCCCCCTGCCAGGACTTGATAAAAACCCTCAATCTGTAAAGATCAATCTTTCCGGATGGAGCCAGACACTTGTACTTTCCAACGCTGATTGGAATCGAGTGGAAATTCCCTCTACTAGTCTGAATGGTGAATATGTAAAGATCCAGATTGAAACCGGCTATGTTTTCAATCCGGCAAAAGAAGGGATTAGCGCAGACAACAGGGCGCTTGGGGTTATGGTGGGTCTTCCCGAGTGGGAGCATGCATCAATTACCAGCCATGCTGACTAGGCAATTCTTTCCGGTAGCTCGGTTACTTTTTCTGTGTTGCCCATGAATTCCTGTCGAACTCGTTCGGCTCGACGTCAGGTTTTCTCATCTGAATATTAAAATGTAACAGTTCAAATAATCGGGCGGTTATAATGTCTCAACTGGTCAACGCAGATAGTTGCCGTTGCGCTTTTATTATAATTGGAGTGAAACGTGAAGAAATATCGTAAAACAAAAATCATATGCACGATCGGCCCGGCTTCCGCTTCGCTTGAGACTCTTAAAAAACTTATACGGGCCGGAATGAATGTCGCCCGCGTAAACTTTTCTCATGGTGATTATAAAACCCATGAAAAGGTTATAGCGCTCGTAAGAGAAGCTGGAACCCATGTTGGCGAACAGGTCGCGATATTGCAAGATTTGAGCGGCCCCAAAATAAGGCTCGGCAAAATCAGCGCTTCGTCACTCGTTCTAACTCACGGGCAGGAGGTTGTTCTGTTCGCCGGTGACAGCTCAGACAACGACGATATACCTGTAAACTACCCTCACCTTGCAGAGGACGTTGCCGAAGGGGCGCGGATATCTTTAGCCGATGGGCTCGTAGAGCTTTCGGTGGAGCGAATTGAGGGCGGCAAACTTTATTGCACCGTTTTAAATGAAGGCTCTGTAAGCTCGCATAAAGGCGTGAACATGCCTTTAACAAAACTTCGAATAACCGCATTTACAGAAAAAGACCGCGCCGACCTTGAATTCGGGTTAAAACAGGAGGTCGATTACGTTGCTATGTCGTTCGTTCGAAGCGTGGAAGACCTGGTTCCCATCCGTGACATACTGGATAAATGTGAGCATCCCCCACTGCTACTTGCGAAGATAGAAAAACCGGAGGCGATTGAAAAACTCGACGAGATTCTCTCGTTCGCAGACGGAGTAATGGTCGCCCGTGGTGACCTAGGTGTAGAAATGCCGCTTGAACGACTGCCCATGGTGCAGAAAAAAATTATCTCTGCGGCAAGACGGGCGGCAAAGCCGGTTATAACGGCGACGCAGATGTTACGCTCTATGATAGACAACCCAAGGCCGACACGTGCCGAAGTTACCGATACTGCAAACGCCATGCTGGACGGCACATCGGCCGTTATGCTCTCTGAGGAAACGGCGGTAGGGTCTTACCCTGTAGAGGCGGTTAAGGTGCTGGACCAGGTCGCAAGGGCTACCGAGCCTTACATCGATTCACGGCGTATGTTAAAGGAGTTGGATGCTGAAAGCCTGGCATCGGTAGAGGCGTCTATAACAAGGTCTGCGTGTGTTTTGGCCGATAAGCTTAACGCCGCGTGCATTGTGGTTGTTACCCATTCGGGCAGTTCTGCGAGACAAGTGGCCCGCTTCAGGCCGGGCGTGCCTATCATCGGGATTACAAGCGAGGTTCACACCCTTCGAAAAATGCCGCTTTTCTGGGGCGTCATGCCGCTTCTTGAAACCGAAAAAAGAAAGCCTACGGAACTTGTGGCGTTAACTATCGACTTTGTTAAAAAACACAAGTTCGCAAAAGCCGGGGATCTTGTGATCCTCACTTCGGGTTACCCTTCCATGCAGGCCGGCGGCACCGACATGATTAAGGTCATAACCATCCCGGAGTAGCGTACGTAAATCTGGCGACTTAGCAGAAAAGGGATGAGATGACCGTGATCTGCGTTGAAACGACGTTGCCGTCGCTATCGGTTAAGGTTAAGGTTATCGTGTAGCTGTTCCCGAAACATGCTGGAGCATAAAGCCTTGCGGTGACGCTCTCTCCTGACCCAAAAACGGTTACGTTATTGCTAGCGGGGCTAACCGTCCACACGAGGTTTTTACCTGACAGCGCACCGTCTTCGGCATCTGTTCCACTGCCTTGCAATGTTACTTCGTAATACCACTGGTTGGCGTCTTTATCAAACTTGTCGGCAATGTATGTTACGCCATCCTGGGGAAACGTGATAACCGCTACTGGAAGTGTGTCGGGAGTAGGAACAGTGGTGGTTGGTTGCGTGGTCGCGGGAACCGTGTCGCCGTCTGCCGGGTCGGTATCTCCGCCACCTCCATGGCCGGATTCCCCTGGCTGAAACTCAACAGAACCGATATCGCACGCTACAGAACCGTCACCAGTGCCGTCTACCGGTCTTGCCATGTCGCGTTGATCTGTCGTCAGGCACTCATGTGTCTATGGCCGGACTATCCGGAGAGGGGAGATGGTTTCCGGTTTGCCCGCCGTTGTTGTTAAGCTCAAGAAGGTTTGGGTCGGCCGTTCGGGAAAACCCGCAACTGCCGTCGCTGTCCATATTTTCAGAGCCAGCAGTGTCTATCAGGCCTGCCGCAGAGCAATCCGTTCCCGTGGAACCGGCGATGATCGTATTTTTTATGGTAAAAATCGTGCCGGTGAAGAAGGCAAATCCGTACAACCCGGAAGAATTCTGGTAGAACGTGCTGTCGAGGATCGTTGTGCCGGGAGAGGAGCGGCCATCATCCCTGGTGTATATGGCCCCGCCAAGGTCGTCTGCGGTGTTGGCGGAAAATGTGGAACTTTGGATGGTAACCCCCGCGCCATACAAAAGGTCGGAATAAATCGCCCCGCCATGATAATCTGTGTCGCCTACGAATGTATGGGGGTTGAAACGGGCGTAGTTCCCGATAAAAGAAGTTTTTTGGATATCGAGCGAGCCGTTGTTGTAGATTGCGCCGCCAAAGCCTGCGGCGCTATTTGCTTTTAACGACACATATGAAAGGTTTGTTTCGGAAAACT
>JAJRTC010000089.1 GCA_024278445.1 Nitrospirota bacterium | reverse complement strand
TATATGCCTGTTTCACTTTCTCAACCGGAAACCAAGGTTTATTACCCGCCGCCTGCCCGTCCGCCGGACGCACGTTTCATGGCTATATACTTTATTGGCCGTCAACGCCGCAGGCAAGCCAATTATTTTGCGCGCCTGTTTTTATCACGGGCATCTGTAACGGTTTTGGCCCGGCGGCAGGCTGGAGAGACTTGCTGTATGTAATATATATGCTACATTTTAATTGTGAGGATTGAAGCAAAGCTATTAGAAATTTATGAAACTGATAATAAACACCGCCCATTTATTGAGTGGATGGAAAAGCTAAACAGCAATACGCAATTAATTATTGAAAACCGCTTAAACCGGGTTCGGCTTGGAAATATTGAAAGAGGTGGAAAATGAACAGTTCCATAGATTATAAAAAAGAGTACCTGTATCCAAAGTTGCGAAAAAAACGGTATGCAATAAAATATCTCAACACAGCTCTGGCAGACGAAGACCCTAATGTGGCATTGCTGGCTATCAAGGATATTGTTGAGGCAAGAGGAGGTTTTACGGATTTATCCCGCAAAACCGATATCAGCCGGGAACATCTTTATAGAATGCTCTCCCGAAAGGGGAACCCCGGCTTTAAAAATCTTCTGCCCGTCCTTCATGCTTACGGATTAGACCTTTCCGTTAAGTAAACCTTTCTCCATGCCATGCACCGGAAATATAGGTAGTGTCAAGAAAGTTTCGCACATTTGTTTTGGTAGCCCTCTCGTTCCAGTGTTTTAACTAAACTGCCCTTGCAGTTTTTTTCATCTCCTTTAGACGTTCCATGCTCAGGTAACGCCTCGTTCCCCACTTGGTACCGGCGATATACCTCAGCCGCGCCGCCACAAGCATCAGCGCAGACTGGCCATCGGGGAAAGATCTCACAACCCTAGTCCTGCGGCTTATCTCTTTCATAATGCGTTCAAGCGGATTATTCGTCCGAAGAGAACGCCAATGCTCGCTCGGAAAATCATAATAAGAAAGCGTCTCTATACATCCCTCCTTTACCAGTTCAGCCGCTTTTGGAAGTTTCATAGATTTAAGTTTCTTGGAAACGCCAGAAATCTTTTCTAGAGCCGCCTTTTTATCTTCCTAGGCATGGGTAGCTTTCAGCATCGCCGCTACCAGCTTAAGCTTGCCCCTCGGAACAACACTGAAAACGTTTCTGTAAAAATGAACCGTGCATCTCTGCCAGAGAGCCGACGGATAAAAAGTGGACCATACCGATCAAAAACTAGAAACCTGCGTTGAATAGATTGATGATTGAGTTCGCTGGCAGGATGCCGGGAATAATGTAAACGGGTACTTACACAATTTAATCTACAGGCTCATTTCCAGAACACAACTTTCAGTTATATATCGTGGTTAGTTGTCCCGGATGTGGAGCAACAAGGCCGTTATTCAAATTAGATACCCCCGGTATCCACCAACAAGTCATCAATCGATGCATTACTATCGCTTGTTGTGTCAGCCCGAAACCTGACCTTTTCAATATCGGCAAATGTTTTTCCATTCAGATAGGTTGGGGTAATTGATCCCAGTAGCTTATTATTCAGATCATACACGTTGGCAACTATCTGATTTGCATCGGCAATTAGTTCAATATTGTAACTTCCCAGAGCAGGTAGCTGGAAGAATGTGCCCCAATCGCCGGCCAAGAGGCGTTGGGGATTGGAATTGTAACCGTCCATTGCATTATAAGCGTATAATACCGTATTCCCGAGTGCATCCACAAATTCAATACCCGCAGAAATCCCCCATAAGGAATAGCCTATCGTCGCCTTGGCTTTTGCTCGAATACGCGTAGCTCCTGACACGCTATAATTGGTTTCAAGGTATCCAGAGGTATCCACAGGTGTTGTCACTAACTGTCCGCCAGTCAAACTGGCCGTTCCTGTCGCGTTACCCCCCCTTCTGTAAGATACCAGTGTCAAATCTGCCGGCGTCTGATTATTATCCAGATTATAGCTGTGCTGAGTTCCACTTGAAGGCGCGGTCGGCGCGGTGGTATCGACAGCCGCAGGCGTTCCGCCTCCGCCGCCGCAGGCGGTTAAAAGGGACGCCGAAACAAACAGCGCCATTGTCAGATATTTAAAACTTCTCCCCTTCACGCGAGTATCCCCCTTTTTCAAAAATCGGTATAAATGAACATCCCCAAAAATAAACATACTGAAAAATAATACTACCCCCCCCCCCGCATATTACAACTATTTTCAGTTTTTTATGCGAAAGAATTTCCCACTATGTCATGGCTCGACCCCGCTCATGAAAGGGTCGCGGCCATCTCTCCAAACCTGTCGTCGCGAAGTTCCCGAAGGGAACTGTGGCGATCTCCACTCCCGCTAAAAGACGGGACTACGCACTTGGCGCGCTCCTATCGCGAGATAACCACGGCCTCCTCTGTCGGCCTCGTTATGACAGGCGTTGGAGAGCAGTCTCGCCTTGTCGGGATTAGGCTTGCGCCAAGGTGAGGATATTTCGCTGGCGGGCCTTTGCGAGCGAAGCGCGGCTCCAGTCCAAAATCCCCTCCTTCAGTGCGAAGCATGATAAGGAGGGGCAGGCGCAGTTCCGCGCCTATAGCGCGGGACGAAGCCAGGGGTGGTTCACCATAATTTTAAAATAGGAAGAACCCCTCTGCTCTGCTTACGCAGAGTGTCTCCCCTTAAGCTCCGCAAGGGGAGAATTTTTGTGCCCTGCTACGCAGTCCCGCCTTGTCAAGATTAGGCTAGCGTTCGTCTTTAAAAATCAGTTGACGATATGTCTCCGATAGGAGACACTATGCGGATGAAGGAGCGAGAAGCGCTTCACTACAATACGCCGACGGGCAGGGCTCCCTTTTTAAAGTGGCATGATTCTATAAGGAATGCGCCGCATTATGCCGCCATTGCATTGCAGGTAGACAGAATGGCGATGGGTAATTTTGGCAACCACAAACCTGTCGGCAAAGGGGTTAATGAAGTGAAGATAAATAAAGGCCCCGGCTTTCGCATTTATTACGCCATCTACAAGGATACTTTTATTATTCTGCTTGGTGGCGGGAGCAAAAAAAATCAGCAAAAAGAGATAGAGCTGGCTCAAAAATATTGGGCAGACTTTAAAAACAGGCAGAGGTAGATCGGAAAGGAGGATGAAAATGGCAAAAAAAGGTAAGGCGCTCGAAGGCGCTTCATCACATGACGAGTATATGCGCGAGGCCTTAAAAGACCCGGAAAGGGCAAAAGCATATTTGGAAGCCGCCATGGAAGATGGTGATTTAAAGCTACTGTTAAAGGCTATTAAGCGTGTGGCCGATGCGCGGGGAGGGGTGTCTGAGATTGCAAAAAAATCCGGATTAAGCAGGCAGTCCCTTTATCCGACTCTTACCGGCAGTCGATACCCGAGAATAGATACGATGGATAAAATTCTGGAAACCTTTGGTCTGCGCCTTGGTATTCACAAACTCCCGCACACCGGTTAATCCAGACAGGCGTAGCCGGAAAAACAGACTGTTTGGCATCTTCGCGGTTTCTACAATTATTTTTCGTGCCGGTTCTCGGAGGTTTCCAAGCAGGCAGTGCCATGTACGGCGCGGGAATCGTTTTCAAGAATAATATCGAACACCAATTCCACAGCCTCGATGAAAAGCTGTATCACGTCGTCCTT
>JAJRTC010000088.1 GCA_024278445.1 Nitrospirota bacterium | reverse complement strand
GTTAATGTTAGCTTGGTGCGGGGTGTGGCAGAAAACGCATACGCGTGTCTCGGTGGTTGCCTTAACCGTGCCGGGGCCGCTAACCGAAAGGTTATGCTTTGTGTTGCGTATATCGTTTATACGCGCGGCGTTACCCGTAGTTGAGCATAAGAGCGCAATAAAAACAGAAAAAAAAGCAACCCTGCAAAACACAAAAAGACCCTTCCAGAATTATCGGAATGCGTCCCCCAGACGCTTTTTAATCAAGTAAGTCGCCATAATGTATACAGCACTACTCCCTGAATTATGCCCCACTTCTTTACTACTTACATCATAATTTTTACCTACTCAGAACAGGTATTGAAGGCAGACAGGGTGAAGTAATAGTTTGTTTTTAAAGGCATTAAAACCTTTTCAAGCTGTAACGGCGGGTTTTCTCTCTACCTGTTTTCTCCTGTAGATGAAGCACCCAGATATTGAAACACAGCTACACGGCGGTTGAACATATCGGCCACATAGATTTTATTATCCTTATCAGTCCATACGCCCGCAGGCAGATAGAATTTGCCGGGGCCGTATCCTGCGCCGCCTATCGGCAAAAGAAAGTTGCCGTTTTGGTCAAACACAAGCAAATGGTCATGATACGACTCAACAACGTATATGTTACCGTCACCGTCTACGGCAATTCCTTTGGGGCGCGTAAAGTTGCCTATATAAAGCCCACGATGTCCAAACTGGCCGATCTGGACACCGTCCCTGTTGAAAATTTGAACTCTGGCGTTCATGGCATCTGTTACATAAAGTTTCCCGGCTACAAAGGTTATATATATAGGGAAGTTAAGATCGCCTTTTTTATCACCCCTTTTGCCGATTGTTTTCACAAGGGCTCCTGTAGGATCAAAAACTTTTATGTCATGGCCATGAGTATCGGAGACATAAATAAGCCCCGTTTCCTTGTCTACGGCAACACCCGTTGGGCGTTTAAACGCGCCCTCTCCTATGACTCGGATAGGGTCACCATCTTTTCCCAAAACCGCAACAAAGGCTAAATCGGCATCCACAACCAGTATCTCGCCATTGTTGGAGATAGCAATGCCTATAGGAGACGAGAAAGAGTGCCCTTCCCTGGTGGCCGTTGTCCAAACATCCAGTTTTCCGGCAAGATTATCGAAAACATAAACCGCTTTTTTGCCGACGTCCGTTACATAAACCCGGCCTTCGTCATCTACAACACCTGTGTGCGGACGACTGAGCATTATAGGGGTAAACCCGCCACCTGAGATAACACCCGCAATAATATTTAACAGGTTGCTCCCGAAACCGCGATCTTTTTCATCTGCGATAAAATTATTTTCTCCGGTAAGCTCTCCTAAATATTCATATCGCGCGATCTTGGGCGGAGAGGGCCAAACCTTGCCAACCTCCGCTTGAGTCATGTTTAAATGAAAGTTTTTCTTTACCGTAGCGCAACCTGTGGAGAGGAGAAAAACGGATAAGGCGGCGCACAAAAAAAGCCTTCCCCGGGTAGTGACAAAACGCCAAAAAAAACTTTTTTTATAAAACCCGTGCTTGGCCGTGTTGTTTTCAAACATATTGCTTTTTTTAAAAACCACCCTTATTTATGATCTGATCCTAACCCCATTTTACAACTTATGGGCACAATAATTCGCACTATTTGCACACTAAACGCAATAGACAAAAGACCCATTTAAATTCACCACTTGCCGGGGCCTTTAGTTCTGTGGCTTCCCCGTACGCCGGTTTTTGTGCCCCTAATGGCAGAGTGGCAAACATCGCAGTTTTGAACCCCCCAAGCTATATCGCCGTTGTGGCAGGCTCCACAATATTCTCCCTTGATAATTTTATCCATCGTGATTTTGTTCCCGCCAGCCTCCATAATAAAGCCGACTTCCGTGTGGCAAACACGGCACCTGAAACGAATGCGGTGGAACCAGTGCGAAAAAATAACAGGCCGCATACCCTCCCTGTCGGAGTAATTGTTTATTATAATGTCGCCATGTTCGGAATAGGCCGGACTCGCGATAAAAACAGGCAAAACCAGGGCAAAAAACAAGAAAACCGAAAAAACCTTGTTACAAGGATTCGGTAACCGCTTTTTTACTACAACAGGATCGCACATGCCCCCGCCTTCCAGAAAAAAGAACGGCTGTTATTTTCGCTTTTTATGCGTTACACTCGCATTTTTACGAGCTACGCTATGACAACGCAAGCACTCGGTAAGCGGAAAAGCCACAGCCCCATGGCATTTGCCGCAAAATTCACCATTTAATATTTTATACATATCAACGGGGTTCCCACCCTTTTTCATTTTAAAAATAGAGTCATGGCAGTTTTCACAGTCAAGCCACACGGTATGTTTTTTGTGAGGGAACAACACCATCGGCATCTCAAGGGTCTTAGGAAACATGATATCAAGGTCAAGAACTTCCATCTCCATGTCATCTTCATATATGCTGACCAGCGGGTTTATAGAGCCTTCGGCAAGTGCTTTTAACCAATCGACCTTGTTTCCAACCTTCGACGGGTCAAGAGGTAGCATATTCAACCCGGCGGAAGGCTCCTGCAGAATCTTTATGGCAGGGCCTTCAGGGTCGTGAATTTTATCTTTGGCAAGAGGAACCCAGGTAAACGCCCCACCTGCCCACACAATAGTGGCAGATAAAGCAAACGTAACCACGCAGAACATGGCGCAGGTTAAAGGCAACCTTACAAAAACAGAATCTCTTTTATCCACAGACCCCTCGTTAAAAAACCCCTGTGTAACATATGATACAACAATTCCCGATCCTTAGGCCTTTATGGTATGGGAAAACCCAGCAACCTTAAAACTTTTTTAAGTTCTTTTATGGAATTATCCATTGTTTTTATGGCTTCTGCGTACCTGCCGGAACGAGCCTGAGCCTCAGCCTCCTCCCGAAACCGAACCCCTGCGTCGCGGCTTTTCTTCATCCTCCCGAGTTTGGGAAAATCAGGCCTGTTTTCTTCCATCTCGGTTATGAACTTGTCGGCAAGCTTAATATAGTCGTCATCGAACCTTTTGACAAAATCATATTCATCGGCAGGAGTTTCGAAGTCTAAAAGCCGCGCCTTGGTATCACCCTGGTGCATTGTTCTTATTGAAGTTTTAAGCGTCTCTGAAGCCGTGCCGAGTATCGATATGGCCTTGTCGGTATCTCCCTCCTTGAGCACGGCTATGGCCTTTTTAAGGTCGGCCTCGATCTCTTTTTCAAGCTCTTTTTTTTCCTCTATGATTTTTTTCTCCTCGGCCACAAGGGAGTGGGTAACAAGAAGGGCTCTGGCGCTTTTGAGGCGATAGTTAAAGTAGGCTCGTCTCCTTTTTTCACTCATTCCCCTGCCGCCTGCCCCGGCACGGCGTACACTTTTAAACAGGGCTTTTTCAGACTCCATAAGAAGCCTTGCCGCCGCCTCGTAGTCTTTAGAGTCAAAAGCGGCCTCTGCATCACGGTTAAGCTGTACGGCTTCATCTAAATGGGCGCGGGTCTTGGCATCAACCTCGGTTCTTTGGCTCAGAGCGGCTGAAGATGTGTTTATGAGCGACTGAACCGATTTCAGCCTGCCCTCTATTTGATGCGGGCTGGCGGCTAGCGGTTTTATTCTGTTTTCGGCGGCAAAAGAAACAGTGGCCGTAACAAGCGCCGTGAAAACCATTACAAGCGCAAGATATCTATATGTTTTCTTCAATGTGCAAAAGCTATTTATTCAAAAACCATAACGCCAAGCAAACGTAACCCCTTTGCTATCGCCTTGTTAGCGGTATCCGCAACTTTTACAGCCTCTTCAAATTCTTCTTTCTCCGCAAGCTTAACGGCAGAGCGCATCAAATCTGCGCTTTCTGCTACAAACTGGTCGATCTTCGCCTTTTTTCTTTTATTGGGTTTTTTCTGTTTACCAACAACCTCAATAAGAGTCGCATAGCTTAAATAACGGTCATGCACATATTTATACTCATCCGCCGGCGAATCAAACTCCAGCGTCATGGTCACGGTGTCTTTGTCGCGCAATTTTTTCATAGCGTCGTTAACAAGCGTGCGGGATTGTGCCAGTTTTTTGTTGGCCTCCCGATATTTATTTTCCTCGGCAAGCTTCAAACCCTCTTTATAAAGAGCCTTGCCATCTTTATATTCGCCATTAACCTTGGTGTCTGGCTTTTCTTTTACAAGACGCTCTATAGCGACGAGTGAGTTTGAAATGCTTTTCTTGTGGCTTGCAAAATCCTCTTTTTCAAGTTCAATGCTTCTCTCACCCTTGCCAGCCATTCTGGAAGCTTTCCCAGCCTCTTTTATGGCATCGTTCAGAAGCTTGTCCGCTTTTTTAAGATCTTCCGCTTCAAGCGCGGTTCTGGACTCGTCAAACAGAGCCACGGCTTGATCTAAAATGGCTATGGCCTCTTCGTTGCCGCTCTCCCTTATCCTTTTTACAGTGGGCGACGTTTTAACGCTCGACTCCACAAATGTCATTTTTTGCTGAACCTTTTTGGCTGTCAGCTTAGGTTTTTTAAACCTTCTTTGCTCAGTTCCGCCGCCTGTCGCACTTTTCATCTTCTGACGAAGCCTCTTGCGCATCTCTATTCTTTTGCGCTTGAGTTCATCTTCCTTGCTTAATACCGGTGCCGGTTCTTCTTTTACAACATCGGGCTCGGCTGGTTTTGCCACCTTTTCGGCGGCTTTTTGTTTCATCTTGTCGCGAAGCCTTTGGCGCATTTCCGCCCTTTTACGATCACGCTCCGCCTGCTCGTCAGACTGCGCGGAAGGCTCAGGTTGCGGTGCCAGTTCTTCTTTTGCGACATCAGGCTCCACAGCGGGAGCAGGTTTCTCTTTTTTTACAACGGGTGGCTCCTCCACGGGAGCCTGCTTCTCTTTTTTTTCAGGTGCAAGCTCGCTAAAGAAAGAATCGTCTTCATCGTCAAATTGAGCAAGCCCCGGCGATGGGGTGAACAAAAGCCCCATCGCCAGAACAAAAGCTACTAAAACAAAAGGTTTGGTCATTTATTGACTGCACCCTTTTTCGTCATGGTGTCTTTCTTGACGGAATGACATTTTCTGCACTCAGTAACAGGGAAAGCCACCTTACCGTGACAAACACCACATTTCTGGCCGGTCAGTATAAGCGCCATACTCAACTGGTTCGCTCCGACCTGCGGTATAAAGATGTCATCATGACAATTTTCGCAAGCCAACCACGCGGTATGCTTGTCATGCGGGAACATAACGTCCGGCATGGAACCACGCACCTCGCGAATAACGTCAAACTCGAAAATCTCCTGTTCTGCGTTCGGGTCGAGCCTGTCGGCACGTGGCGAAATCAGTCCGTCTGTCATCATTTTCACCCAGTCGACCCTGTTGCCGGTTATGGCGCGAGGCATTCCCTGAAAAGCCTCTTTAGGCGGCTGAAGCATGTATGTACCTTCGTTTTCCGGATCATGAATTCCATCCTGATCTGGCGGAAGATTGGACTTCGTGCGCTTCATCAAACGGTTAAACATTACCCCCTTGGTCGCCTGCTTGGGCTTCGCCACTGCGGCGGCGGGAGCCGCCTTATCCCCCTGCTGGGCCAGCCCCTCGTTGGCCGTTGCAAAGGTTATAACAAACGACAGCATTATTAAAACAGCAAAAGGAGCCTTACTCCATTTAGTGTTCATACTCTCTCCTTTATTTCTCATATTGGCTCTTTTCGTCTTTAGTGAATTTCTGAATTCCTACAGGTGAGACCAAACCCTGCACCGTACTTCCGTGAACCATGGTTTTCGTCCCCTCTTTACCTGAGTGACACATGTCACAGTTCTCAGCAGACCAGGCGACCTCGCCATTATGACAGGCACCACAGAATTCCCCCTCAATGATGTTCGACATCTTGATTTTGTTTCCCCCGGCCTGGAACTTGAACCCTAAGTCCGCATGACACACCTTGCAACGGAAACGCAGGCGATGGAACCAGTGAGGAAAGACGACAGGACGCATACCCTGCTCGTCGGAGTAGTTGTTAATAACCACATCGGCATACTCGGCTCTCGCCGTGCCGGTACCAACCACTCCTATCGTCATTACCATGACGACCAGCAGAAGGAGCCACCCTCCAACCCTCGAAGCTTTGTTTTTTTCAGACATATACCCCTCTACCCAGTTTGTTAATGATGATACAAAACTAGCCGAACTGCTTTTATGAAATATTTTGGGATCCCCCCCCAACAATACCTCCAATAATATACATCAATGAGGCCTCTACCCCAAGCCTACATTCCAAAAGTTCTCATAACCCTGAAAAGCAAAAGGTTACGGTCTGTTCCATTTGTCCGATACATCCGAAACATCGCCGCCGTCTCTAACCTGCCTATTTTAAAAGTCAGCTCGTTGTTCCATTCAAGTGTTGACTGCCTCTCCCCTCCACCAAAACTGGGGATGAGTTTATAGTCCTCCGCAACATCCATCCTCGAAGTAAAGCGAAGCCCCCGCACCCCAAAAGCCTTTCCATGACGATATGAAGCGCTACCGCCTGAACTGACCGACCGAGTATAACTTTTTTCTTTATTAACATTATTGGTAGTGTTTCTAATGTTAAAACTGCCGGTTAGCACCTGATATTTACCCATCAGCATGTCAAATACCGCAAAGAAATTCAGCGCTTGATACACTGTTCCCCCTTCACGGAAAACAACTCCCCGCTCCCGCGTATCTGTTCCACTGAGTCTGAAAGACGACCTGGTGTTCATGCTTCTCGTGCTAAAAGCAACAGATGCCGAGTGAGTGAGCCTGTCGTCACTGTTAGTGAAGGCGTCATTGGAAGACACGGATGTTCCAATGGCACTGCCAGCCGACCTATGATCGACGTAATAACCTTGGGAGAATGACAATGCCAGGCTGGACTCTTTAAACAGGTTGTAATCTTTTGTAAGACCGTGCCCAAGGTTAGTCCGGATACTAAATGAGCTCTCATAATCACTTGTCAGGTTAAACAGGTTCGTACCATATTGCCAGCTATAGTCCATACCAAAAAGAGGAATGGTATCAGAACCGTACGACAACCCGACATTCTGGTCAAATGAGTTGGAAGTGCGGGCAGTTGAAACATCCCTGTTAGCATTAACCGAAGCGTTGCCCCGTAAGTTCCGGCCAAAGTCGTAATTAAGGCCCGCGTTAAGGTTGGCGTTTGAGCTTTCAGTAGAACCGCCACCCAGGCTTTCACCCTTAAAAGAGTTCTCGACCTTGTCAATATACAGTAAATAGCGTGCGCCAAAATTGGCTCTCCATGGACTTGATGCGGGAGTCAGGTATGAATAACTGGTCAACTGAAAAACATCTCTTGTAAAACCGGAAACGACTTCCTCCCCCTGCAACCCGCCAGACCCGGATATGTTTTTATCTCTGAAAAAGTTAGCGTTATTATCAAACGTAAGCCCCGCCCAAGGGGTATAGTCATGATCCAGGGTAACCCTGGCCTGTTCGGTTTCAGCCGTTATCCCGGTTGTAACAGAATTGTTGCTCGTAGCCTGAAACGCCAGGTCATGTTTGCCCAAACGTTTAGAGATGCTCAGGTCAATATTTTCCTGTTCGTTGTTTAAGTTTTCCTGCTGATTAGAGCTCCTGTCCTCACCACTGCTAACGGTATCTGTAAAAAGTTTGTCGTACCTCAACGAATAGTTAGCACCATCAGCCGGGGCATATAGCTGGGTAAAACCGTATCTGGAGGTATCATTAGAAACGGAGTAGTCGCCATAGTCGGTTTGATTGGTTCCTATGCCATAAAAAACACCAAACGGAAAACGGCTTTGCGGAAAAACGCTCAACCGAAGAAAGCTTGCCAGCCCCAGGTTACTTGAATCATAACTTTCAGCATCTGACCTTGAGGCGGTCAGGTTTACGTTGCCATCTATAAGAGCAATCCATGGCTCCAGGATAAACGTTCCGGCACCGGCATTTAAACCAAAACCCGCAATGTTGGTAGTTTCATAGTCGTCACCGGAAAGCGGGGTTGAGTATATATCGTACACCTGCCCACCCCAGCTAAAACGCTGAAGAAGATTTCCAAACCAGGGCCGCCATACAGTGCGAAACTTCTTTATTTTCCTGTCCCTGGACGGCTCTGTTCTTATGAGCTTTGGCTTTTTCTTTACCGCCTGCATCTTTTTAACACTGGTTGCACTATCTTCAGTCATGGTACGCACCATGTGCATCCTGATAGTAGGATATGGTTTTTTAACAGTTAAGACACTTGGAAGTTTATGCCTTGAGTCAAGCTTGCTTGAGCCGATGCGTGCCCACCTAAGGCGAACATAACGCTGTTTTACAGCGCCTGCCACGGCATCTTTGCGCGCCGCAACCGGGGTCCCTTTTTTCCTGCTTACGGAGGGAGTCCTTTCAAGCAGAGCCAAACGATTTTCCGTCAGGATACGAGAAGAACTTAAAGCAACGGGCCTGTGGGAAAAAAACTTTTCGTTTACTGCGGCGAAAGCTTCATAACGCGAGCCTGGCCATAACGCAACGCCATACGCCGTAACCACAATGTATATAAGTAAAACTGCGTTTCTGAGCCTTCGAATCATTCATACTCTATAAATTTATTTTACGGGCGGTAAGGCCGTTTAATTCGTAGTTTTCTCTACCTTGTCATCCGTTATCTTCTCAGGCATCGGCAAGTAATAAGACTCGTCTACGGATATTTCAGTTTTGCTCCTGAGGCTAACAGGAAAGTCTTTCCATGCTTTTTCAGCAAGTTCTCTTGTCAACAGGCCTTTAGCGCGTTCTTTGGCACTTTCAAAACTAACAAGACGTGCGTTCTTTCGATCTTCCAAGCGGAGCATTATTATGCCCTGTAAAATTCGCATGGCGCCTGTAAACTCCCCTGGATGAATTTTATCCAAAGCTTTCTGCACCGGTTCATCAAGCATCCCCAGATGTATGTAACCCATATCCCCTCCCCTGACCGCAGATTCGTCACCTGAGTGGATTCTGGCCAGATCGCCAAAATCGGCACCACCCTTGAGACGTTTAAGGATATCTTTTCCTTCTTCGAGAGCCGCTTCCCAAACGTCATTTGACGATGAAGGCTCTACCTTCAATAAAATAACAGAGACTTTTACCCTCTCAGGCTCCGTAAATTTACCAGGGTTTGCCTTGAAATAAGCCTCGACCTCGGCATCAGATGGTTCAGGAACGTTGCGAATTTTCTGTTCAAGGACTTTAAGAAGGCTGTCAGTTTCAAGTTTTTCTCTAAGCCCGGGCAAAAGCTTCTCACGCGTATTCTGCCACTGTTCGCTATCTTTATATTTTGTATCGTAGCCTTCTATTTGCTTATTAACCGCCTCATGGTCAGGCTCAAGCCCCATTCTTCTGGCTTCCTGCAAACGCAGAAGGTTGTCCACGATCTTTTGCCCGATTTCCCTCTGAAAAACGGCAAGTTCAGCTTCGGGCGGTTTTCCGTGATAAAACTTCCCCCTCATTTCCGACTGAAGAAACCTGGCATATTCGTCAAGGTAGATAGTGGCATCTCCGACTTTAGCGAAAACCGGACGACTCCCCGCAGTATTAACGCCTGCGTTGCTTTTAGTATCCCCACCCTGAGCAAAAGCCAAACCCGAAAAGACAATGCAAAATGAAAAAAACAGCCCAAATAAAACGTCTTTATTGCACAAATATGTTTTGCGTAAAATCATTGTTTGACAGCTTTATGCTAACAACTCATTAAATATTATTAAAAATGGAAACCGCACATCTTACAGTTGCCCCCGTGAGCGCCCCCTGCTTGACATAAAAAAAGCGGGTCAAACCTTTCGGTTTGACCCGCTTATTAAGCTACTATACTCTTGCTTTCGCTACAACAAGTTTTACTTGTTATGGCAGGCAAGGCAGACCGCACTACCAACGTTACTCGTCCTCAGGAAGGTCGGGTTAGCGCTCGTGTGTGGATCATGACAGCTGGCACACTCGACAGACGGCTCAGTCGTACCGCCACCGGCAAAGTCAGTGGAAGGTCGGCTATAAAGGATCATGTCGGTTTTCTCTCTCGTGCCGTTAACACCCGTAGAAGTATCTACCCACCAGACAAGCGTGCTACCGATCGTGGTGTTCTTGGCGGCGTTAAAGTCCGGGTCGTTTCCAGAGGTAGGAGCCGGGGTAGTTGAAGTGTATCCGCCACCAGCATACTGAGTGCCGATCGGGTGATCGTTTCTCAGGTCAGTGCCGATGAGTGTAATACCGGCGGTTATGGTGCCACCTGCGTTCACAGAGCTACCTGTCCAGTTGAAGCCAGCGTCGGTACCTGTAGCGTTATAGCCGCCAGATCCCGGGGCGTTAATCATAACGTCCATAGCCTGGGTGCCATCATGGCAAGAGAGGCAGGCCAAAGAAACAGAGCCGATTGCGGCCTGTTTAGAATCGAGGGTGGAAGTTCCAAGGCTTGCATATGTGTTATAAGCCGCGCCCTGTGAACCTAACACGCGGTTCCAAAGCGGAACAGGAGCCGAGGTGTCGGAACCATGAGGCGTGTGACAGAATACGCAGATATAACCTGTGTCTGCCGTTTTGTTGTTTCCAGAAGTACTGCTGGAACCCAGGTTATGCTTCGTGCTCGCAATTCCCGCCCATGCAGGACCGCTTGCAAAGCTCAGAGCCGCAACAGCAACGACCAAGGCTCCCAAATAAGTTCTAGTTTTCATTTCTTGTGCCCTCCTAGACAATATTAAAAAATTCTGAATCCTACTCTTCATGACTCAAAAACCTCTTTCATTTTCATATGCGCCGTCATACTCATTATACAGTATCGACATGCGCTCTTGTTTATTAATCTATGCATGTAGTATGCCATTCGAGCGTTAAAGCTAACTGTTTGTTATTAAAGACAATTCAAACACCCCACTCCGTTTGCTTTCCCAAATACAAGAAAAAACCGCCATCTTTTCCAATTTATGGGAGAGCTAAACCATCCTTCTATATATAGAACGTAAAAGAGCCAAAGGGAGCCTCTAAAATCAGCAATAACTGAAAAGCTGGGAGTAGTATAAAGAAATTTAGTACAAGGTGCCAGATTTTTTATACGCAAACGCCATAAAACAAGATTTTTTTATCTAACGCACTGAAATAAATGAAAGCCATAACTTTCCATTAGTCAGTTTTATGGTGAGAAGGTCCCCGCGCCCTTACCTTCGCGAGAAGATTTTACCAAGATAGCCATCTTCGGGCTGAACATCCGTCGGCCTGAACACACCGATTTTCCGGTAAAACTGATCCGCCATGTAGACCCTGCCATCTTCATCCACGGCAATACCCGCCGGCAGGAAAAACTGAGCAGGCCCCCCGGAACCTCGTCCACCCACAAAAAGAAGGAGTTCACCTTTTATGTTAAATATCTGAAAGTTGCCAAATGCCGCATCGGCCACATAAATGTTGCCTTCTTTATCGTGCGCGATACCTTTTGGCCGCGAAAACTGGCCAAATTGCCGGCCAATGGAGCCGATCATCTTGATAAACTTGCCATCAGGCGAAAAAACCTGAATTCTGAAATTACCACCATCCACAACATACAGGTTGCCATCCACGTTTATCATGGCGTTGTTCGGCAAATTAAAATCCCCCGGTTCGTCTCCCCTTTTTCCTATGTCAAAAAGATGGTCTCCGCTGGCAACATCATACACAACAACATGATGTTTGGTAGAGCCTACGCCACCCGTGTCTACTACATACACTCTTGAGCCATCCGCTGAAACGGCAATCCCCGTTGGCCTCGAAAAGTCTCCTTTTGCGCCTATGGTCGTAAGCCACTTGCCGTCTCTCGTATACATTTTCACATTTTTTGCCGCACCATCGACTATAAACAGGTTGCCGTTCGTGTCCAGGGTCATACCGAGCGGTTTATATATCTGCCCCGGCCCATCCCCGTCTCCTACGAGGAAAAAGTCTCCTTCCGCAAAATCAAGAGCCATTACGGAGCTTGCCGCCGTATCGCCAATAAAGACACGCCCCTTATTGACGGCCACGCCATAAGGTTTACCCATGCCGATCCCGCCTTTACGCTCTCCTGTAAGCATCCGCCTTAAAGAAGTTGTTCTGTCTTCCGCTTCCACGTCGGCACTGCTTAAAATCATACGTTCCCACACGAAACGAGGTTCCTCAGGTGGCGGAGGATAAACAGGCGGAATGAATTCCCTTTCGGCGACCTGCGTTACGCAGGCGGATGTAGCGAAAATAGCCAGACAAGCAAGCACCACCAAGCGCCATTGGCCGTTTTTTACGAATTGCCGGATAAAAGTCATTTTAATTAATCATCAAAAGCGAAAAAATAAAAAAGACCTGTGGAAAAACAGTTGAGAACCGCAGTTTCCATTTTCAAGGCCTAACTTGCAACAACTGCCAGAATGTAATCATACTAATAAATCGGGTAAACACACAACATCAACTTTAACTTCGGCGCACAATATCGTACACTTATAAATTACTATCAGGCTCTGTCGCTAAGTTTAACCGTATAACAACTGGAAAAGAGTATCTCATTGATAATAGTCAGAATGGTTTTATGGAGCATACTCCCGTTGGTTCTGTTCGTTTCGGGTGCCTCAAGCGCGGCCCCGTTAAGTAAAGGCGCGGTAGAACCCACCCGGATTTACAAGGAAAAGTGTTCAGTATGCCACGGAGACAAAGGAAACGGAAGCGGGCTGGCCGCCGTGGGGCTTGAGATAAAACCGAGAGACTTCACTTCCCCCGTAGCCGGAGCCGAGCTTGACAAAGCCAGGATGATAGCCTCTGTAACCCTGGGAAGAGCCGGCACTGCGATGAGAGCATGGCAAAGCCAGTTGAGTGCAAAAGAGATTGAGTCGGTTGTTGACTATATACGCAAAACATTCATGACTGTCACGTCAAAAAAGGACGAGCCTGGGCGAAAACTTTTTTCTCTCACCTGCTCCGTTTGTCACGGCGAGAAAGGCAACGGCAAAAGCCGTGCCGCCGACGGTCTTAGAACAAAACCGAGAAACTTTACGTCAGACAAGTCAAAAGAAGAACTTACCCGCGAGCGGATGATAAAGTCTGTTACCTATGGCGTACCGGATTCCCCCATGGTTGGCTGGGGTGTGAGGCTTAAGCCTCAGGAGATCGAAACCGTCGTAGACTACATACGCAAAACGTTCATGGGAATTGACCCCGAAGACGCGAAAAAACGGGCCAAGGCTATTTTCGCCGAGAAAATGGGCAAGCCTGCCTGGGCGAACTCAGGCGATGGCGCTTCCCTCGAAACTTACATGGCAGAGGTCATGCCCAAAGGGTTGACCGGCGACCCAACCCGGGGCGGAGATTTTTTCAACAAAAATTGTTATGTGTGCCACGGAAAAAGCGGGCAGGGAGACGGGCCTCGCTCCAGGTTCATAAACCCCAAGCCGAGAAACTTCCGCCATTCTTCCTCACTCACAAAATATAACAGGCCAACGCTTTTCAAATCTATTTCAGACGGAAGGCTTAGAAGCGAAATGCCGGCATGGAAGCACGTTCTCTCCGACCAGCAAATAGCGGACGTAGCTGAATATGTTTTCCAGACTTTCATACACCCGGAACAGGAAAAGAAAAAAGGTGAGGGTTGACGGCTTAAAAATTGGCATCGTCAGCATTCTCTCGGTTTTCTTATTGTCTGGCTTCCCGCCGAATGCTAACGCGCAGGCAAGCGTAGAAACACCTGCTTGGGAAAAGCTGAAAGACACGCCACAAGCTGTAACGGCCCGTGATGAGGAAAAACATGAAAAAGGGCGGGCGATTTTCAACTTCTACTGCTACTACTGCCACGGTTATTCCGGCAACGCAAAAACACTCGCCGCCACGTTCCTCTCTCCTAAACCAAGAGATTTTGTTAACACCCGTTTTAGCAATCTGCCAAGAAAAAGAATGATGGACGCCGTTAAAAACGGTCGCCCCGGAACGGCAATGGCCTCTTTTAAAAAAACGCTTAACGATGAACGAATAGAAACCGTGGTAGATTTTATCCGCCGCGAATTCATGCTTCTAAAGGCGCGTAACACCTGGTATCACACGGCAGAAAACGGATGGGAAAACCATGAGCGATACTCGGCCGCTTTTCCCTTCGCAACGTGGGAAATCAAGCTCGACACGCCAGATGAAGAACTGACCGACGAGCAGAGGGCCGGCAAAAAACTTTTCCTTGAGTCGTGCGTTAGCTGTCATGACCGTGCGAATGTAAGCAAAGATGGGCCCGTGTGGCAAAAAACTTCCGGGCTCAACAAAGAAGAACGAATGGGCGAAACACTTTTTCAGGAAAACTGCGCATTCTGCCATGCAAAAGATGGCACGGGCCGTAACTGGATAGGGGCGTTTTTAAAACCCCACCCCAGAAACCTCGTAGAAGACCCTGTCATGAAAAGTATGACGAAAAAAAAACTTAAGCATGTCATAAAAAACGGCCTTCCGAATTCCTCCATGCCTGCATGGAAATCTGTCCTCGCAGAGAGTGAAATCGACGCCATCATCTCCTACATTTCAAAAGTTTTTCACCCTATAAAAGAAGGCTAACGCTCTGCCGGGCCTACAGAACCTGCGCGGAAAAACAGTTGGCAACCTGCTAACTCTACACACCACAATATATTTGCGCCGTGTGGAAAAAATTATCTTCTCTTCTACCCTCGCCCCGAAGTTCACATCTAACATCATTAGCAGGTTGCTGAAAAAGTCGTTCAAACTGTCATTCTGAGGAGCCGCAGGTAACGAAGAATCTCATAACACTATTAATATCAACGGTTGAGATTCTTCGCGGAGCCTGTCCTGAGT